>JAUVKG010000321.1 GCA_030596365.1 Chlamydiota bacterium
CAATGTGATGAAATTTTCGACCTTTTCGAGTAAGCCCTAATTAGGGCTTACTCGAAAAGGTCGAAAATTTCATCACATTGTATAAGATAGTTTCAGATTGTTATAGATTCATACGGCATATAATGATATAATACGTCATTATAATCGTGTTAAGATGACTTTAAAACGCAAAAAATGTTGACAAAAATCTAGAAATTACGGATGTTAAACCACAAACCACTGACCACCCAGGCATTCGCGGATCACGGGTCACGGACCACCCCGGCATTCGCGGGGCACGCGGGCCACTTTGGTGATTCTCCGGCCTCTGACCTCCGACCTCTGACCTCTGTTAATGGCATTGCTCTTGTTGCTGTGCTTTCAATTCTTGTTGTGCTTTCTATTTTAGCGTCAACGATGATTGTAATTATGCAAATTGAAAAAAAGTCTGCAACAGCGACATTACAAAGTCAAACACTTGATTTACTTACCGGCAGCGCTGTTGAACATACAATAGCGATTTTAAGTATAACGGGTCCAAATGACATAAATCAACTTAAAAATCTCAATCAAAATTTCCATTCAAAAAACTCTGATTCCTGGATAAATGTTTGCGACAGTCTGGGAAAACTTTGCGGAAGATATAGAATTACAGTAGAAGACGAAGCAGGAAAAGTAAATCTTAATACCGCCTGGCTTTTACGTTCTTCAAAAGGTGATGGTTGGAATACCGGGGAAATAAATTTTCCAAAGGCTCTCGGATTAAAAGTTTCACATGCAAAAAAACTGCTTGACTTTCGATACGGACCAAATAAATTGCCCGGGACACGTATCGACGATGATCTCAACAATCCTTTTTTAATGGCAGATGGCATTGATAACAACGCTAATGGAATTATTGATGAAGAAGATGAGGGTGTAAACGATCCGGGAGAATATAACGCGAAATTTCTCTGTGGCGATGATCGTTCTTTTATCTCAATAAATGAACCGTTGAAAATTCTTGAAAATATTTTTCCGGTAAATATCTCTCGTACTGTGAAAAAAAAAGCGCTGAGTGAAATCGCAAAGCGTGCAACTATTTACTCAACTGATTATCCGGGTTCGGTAACATTACAAAACAATTCTCCATCTGACATAAACACAATTACGGCGAGGCAATGTAGAAAAAAATTGCGGCACGCTAACATACAGCATCCTTTCGAAAACTCTTCTAAAAAACTTGATTCCCTTGCCTCGAATATTATTGATTACCGTGATGAGAATCATGTGCTTTCAACTGTAGGTTCACAATACGGAGTTGAACAAATTTGTTTTAATGAATTACTTGCAAACGATGGAATGCAAAGTCAACCGCCTTTTACACAAATGATGCTTGGCGGCGGTGACGAAAATCAAAAGGATTGGATTTATGAAAACAGTATCTTATTTCGTATTAGAAGCACGGATCACGATATGCGAGTCCAGAAATATTATATCGACAAAAATAAATGGAAATATATCGATTCAGGTGACTCATCATGGCGGCTTGATGCAATTAAATCCTGGGATGTTGAAATAATTGATAACGGAAGACTTGTTCAACTACTCGGACCGGCACAAAACAGATATGGGCAGCTTGTATGGATGTCCGGTGCGCAGAAAGGTTGGAAGCGTTTCTGCGATATTCAGGAGTCTATTGGAAAATACGGTAAGCTCACAATGCGCGGTGACGCCGGATTTGGAAAGAAAAACAATTACAAAACAGTTAAATGGCCAAAGAATTTTTTTGAAAATCAGTATATTTCCATTGGATATACCGACCCTGATAAAGATAGAAACTCTGAGTGGTATAAAGCTGTAAAACTTCCTCCGACAAACAAACGGGCTATAAAAATTGTTGGAAGCACCATAAACGGATTGCTTACACTTGAAAATGAAATTGGCCCCACAAACGGTTTGATATCAAGATGTATTCTTTGGAACTGGGGTGGCGGTACTTATCCGCTTTGCGCTGTTCCGGATTGTATGACAAGAATAACTGTTCAAAAACTTGAACCCGGGAAATATTATCTCCCTTCCGTAGCATGCCTTTGGGATGAGGATGCTAATCTCAGTCTTGGTTTCGGGCCTTTTGATAAAATTTCCGGAAGCATAAGAAAGCCGCATTTGCACCGGCTTGATTATGGTGGTGATGGAGCCGAGGCGATTCCTGTTCGAGCCGGCAAAGGCGGGAATTTAAATCTTTATTTAAAATCATCATCTGATACCAGTCCCGGTAAAATGCCGACGATTGGTAGTTTTACTTTCATTCGACCTGAAGTTATCGAACTTATAAATATCGGATCGGAACCTGTTTCTTTAAAGGGATGGACATTAATGTTCAATTCCGGTTCAATTGCTAATAATATCGGTGTTATTGATTCCGCGCAAAGTTACAAATTTAACAATGGGCGACCTGATATCAATCCGACGGTTATGCCGAATGAGTATTTTTATCTTGTAAATAATATGAAACTATTTAACAGTGAATTTGGCAATGGGAAAGCTGATAATAAATGGGGGAGTTCCGCTGAACAGAACTACCCGGCGTGGGAAATTCCAAGTGGGTCATGGGGAGTTCAATATAAAATTATTAAAGCGGTAAAAGATTCTAAATCTAATGTTGGCGGTAATGGAAGAATGCCGCGGATTTACGTCCAAAATGCTAACTTTAAAAAAGATCAGTTCAAAGGTGAAATACTCGAGTTCATTGACTCAGATCATCAGTCTAGTTTCGATGGTACACGATATCGTATAGTTTATAGCGGGAAAGATTGGTTCGCTGTCGCAACAGGAAGTGACTGGCCTGACCACCTTGAAAACTTGCAGCCTCCTAGTTGTGATCGTGTAATGTTAGTCGGTATGCCGGCAAAAGGTGGTATTGTAAGTATGACTCTTAAGAATGAATATCAGCAAATTGCCGCAAGAACAGTCGAATATTCATACCTTGATAAAGCTCCTGAACTTTGGTACGGGTATAGTTCGGAAAAAGTTGATCCTTCAGGTTACAATTGGCTTGTTCAAAAAAATCCAACTATAGGTGGTCAATTATACCTTGCACAAAATCGTTCAAGCCGCAGAAATGAAACTATGATACCGCATGTCAAAAACGGACCTTTTGTCAGTATCGGTGAAATTCAGAAAGTTAGCGCTTACGGCGATTTCGAAAGTATTGGCAGCGGTCGCTCAAAGGGGAAAGCCGAACGAGCGATTAATGCAATGGCCAATGTTTTTTGTTCATCTGTAATCAGACTGAATGCAGCAGACGAAGCAACGATTGTAAAAGGTTGGGATTCTACGTTAAAAGCTGTTTCTTCTGTTGGGAACGGCATTATTGTTACCAAAAACACTGACTGGGAAATCGACCAGTGGAAAGGGCAAACCCTTCGTTTTATGACCGGCAAAATGCGTGGTGAATGTTTCCCTGTATTTGGAAACACAAGAAAAAGCATTCTTCTCACAGATCCTAAAAACTATCAGAAACCACGTTCAACGCCCGGATTAAAACCACTGTCAGCAAAAAAGGGTGATGTATTTTCAATAGGTCCCGGATATAAAACACCATTATGTTTTACAAGAAAAGAAAATTGCAAAGGTGAATGGACATGGAAAAAAAGAATTTCAACTCCCGGAAAATATGACCTTTATCTCTTCGGCCTTAATGACGCAATTGACACAACAGAATTTCTTGAAGAAAATAATAACGCGCCGCTTGATATTGAAGTTTATAATTATAAATCCAAGTCTTTTGACCTTCTTTGCAAAAATAAAAAATACGATAAATCAGATGCAATTCATGCAGGTAAAATCTCCCCTTGTCATGTTTCTGAAGATGGTGATTTCAAATTGAGAATTACTCCGCATCAATTGGTCGATTCCTCATCCGAAGATAAAAAAGATATCTTAAGTGATGCCGCAACTCAACG
>JAUVKG010000410.1 GCA_030596365.1 Chlamydiota bacterium
AATAGTTTTGTTGCAATAGAGGTAAAGAACTCAACAAAAATCAGGCCAAGAGATTTGCAAGGATTAAAGGCATTCAGAGATGATTATCCCGAGTGCAAACAACTATTGCTTTACCGTGGAAAAGAACGTATTATGATAAACGGCATTCTTTGTATGCCATGTCTTGAATTTATAAAATCGCTTATTCCGGGGAAAGAAATTATTGGTGAATAAAAATGGACAAAATGGACAAAATGGACAAAATGGACAAAATGGACAAAACCACCCCGCCCTAAAGGGCACCCCCGGCATACGCCGGGTGCTTCGCGAACCCCGAATATTGAACACCTGAACTCTGAACTCTGACACCTGACACCTGACACCTGACACCTGACACCTAAACAACGCCCAGCATGTGCCGGGTGCTTCGCAAACACCGAACTACGAACTATGTCAATAGAAAAAGAAATACAAAGAATACGCGAAGAGATTCGCAAGCATGATTATAATTATTATGTGAAAAATCAACCCGAAATCAGTGATTTCGAGTATGATAGATTAATGCGTGAACTCCGTGACCTTGAAAATAAATTCCCGGAACTTATTACACCCGAAACTCCGACGCAACGCGTAAGCGGTGAACCTGTTGACGGATTCGAGTCAGTTGAGCATAGCGTTCCTATGCTTTCAATGGACAACACATATTCTTTTGATGATCTTCAGGATTTTGATAAAAGAGTACGTGACACACTCGATATTTTGCAGGTTGAATATGTAGTTGAACTCAAGTTTGACGGGTTGGCAATTGCGCTTCAATATGAGAACAAAAATTTTGTCAGGGGAGCGACACGCGGTAACGGAACTACGGGAGATGATGTTACACATAATTTACGTACGATAAATTCGTTACCGTTAAAATTAAATTCTGATGCTCCGGATGAATTGATTGAGATTCGCGGTGAAGTATATATGCCGAAAAAATCTTTTGAGAGAATAAATACAGAACGCGAAGAAAATGAAGAGAACCTTTTTGCTAATCCGAGAAATGCGGCTGCGGGGAGTTTGAAAACTCTCGATCCGAGAGTTACAGCCAAGCGTGGTCTTGGAGTTTTTTGCTATGGTGCGGCAAGTGATTACGGATTTAAGACTCATGCAGAACTTCTTGAAAATTTAAAGTCGTGGGGATTGCCTGTTTCTTCTCCCGTCAAAATTTGTAACGGAATTGAAGAGGTGATGAGTTACTGTAACGAATGGATTGACAAACGACATAATTTGCCGTTTGAAACAGATGGGATGGTTATCAAAGTTAATTCTTTTTCCGAGCAAAAAACGCTTGGCGCTACTGCTAAATATCCGCGATGGGCAATTTCTTATAAATTTCCCGCTGAACAGGCAGTTACAAAACTTGAAAATGTTGAGTTTCAGGTTGGCCGGACGGGACACATAACTCCTGTGGCGCATTTTCAATCTGTTCATCTTGCCGGTACGACAGTTTCGCGAGCAACGCTTCACAATTTTGATGAGATAGCGAGAAAAGACATTCGTGAGGGAGATTACATAGTGGTAGAAAAAGCCGGGGAAGTAATTCCATATGTAGTAAAATCGTTGTCGGAAAAAAGGACAGGTGATGAAAAAATAATTAAAGAACCTGAAAAATGTCCGGCATGTGACGGTCCTGTTAACCGTTATAAAGACAGTGCATTTCTTGTTTGTGAAAATCAGGGCTGTCCCGCACTTGTCAAAAAAAGCATCGTGCATTTCGCTTCGCGAAACGCAATGGATATCGAGGGCCTTGGTCCGGCAACAGTTGATCAATTGGTTGAATCAGAATTTTTAAAAGATTACGGTGATTTATATTTTCTTGAAAAAAATCGTTTGCTCGGTTTGGATAGAATGGCGGAAAAGTCTGTTGAAAATCTTTTGCTAGGAATTGAAAAAAGTAAAAGTCAGCCGCTTTTTAGATTGGTTAACGCGCTTGGGATCAGGAATGTCGGTGAAGCGACCGCTCGTTCACTTGCGAAGGAGTTCGGCACGATTGAAAAGTTGTCAAATGCAACTCTTGAAGAGTTGCAGGAGGTATCTGATATTGGTCCTGAGGTAGCGGAATCGTTTTTTTCATTTTTTCGTAATCCGAGTAATGAAAAAGTTTTACACAAACTTGACGAAGCCGGAGTAAACTTTGGCGATAAAGATGCAGCAACGGATGAATCGGAAGTGCCGCAGCTTTTAGCCGGAAAGAAGTTTGTTCTTACAGGTTCTCTTCCCGGGATTTCCCGACCTGACGCGTCTGAAATAATAAGAAAGTTTGGTGGAAGTGTTAGTGGAAGTGTAAGTAAGAAAACAGATTATGTACTTGCGGGCGAGGAGGTGGGATCGAAGGCAGATAAAGCCGAACAGCTTGGTGTTGAAATAATAAGTTGGGAAGAATTTCTTGAATTGACGGCTGATATAGAACGGACTAAACGGACCAAACAGACCAAACAGACAAAACGGACGGATGGGACTGATGGGGATTCATTAAGGCAGGATTTATTATTTTAATAAATTGCTAAATCGTTAAATCTTTAAATCGTAGTGTACCTATTGACTAAAAGTTATATGATTTGGTAGAATGTCTGTTGCTTTTTTATAGAAATGCATCATTGTTTCAAATAGTATTCTACATGTTTTATTTGCATAATAATTTCATCCCGATTAATCGGGATGAATTTGTAAAGTGAATACTTAAACGCTTATTGTATAAATAAAAATAACAAATTGGAAGGAGAAAAACTAATG
>JAUVKG010000337.1 GCA_030596365.1 Chlamydiota bacterium
AATTAGTGTGCCGTTATAATAAATTTCACCCCAGCTGCCTGTCTTATTTACAACATATACAATATTGTTCCACTCGGTAGTGCTTACCATTCCACCGGAAGAAATCACATTAGCGCCTTCTGTACCATTCCCGGTTCCCAATGCAATTGTGCCGTCGTAATTTGCGACCCAGTTGTTATTAATATACATACTGAATCCGTCTGATGCGTGTCCACCGGTTTTGTTTCCTATAATAGTTAAAAGCAGCTGACGTGGTGAACCGTCGGCGTTTGTTTGATTGGCATCGTACCATGTAAGATCAACCGGATGATCATTCGGTTTAATCCATGTCGATATTGAAAACGTATCACCAAAATTTGTGCGGCTAAATATAAAAAATGAATCTACTCCGTTAAATACTGCTACCATATTGCTCATGTCGGTATCAAATTCATAAGAAACATTATCAGGAAATGTTGTGTCAGCATTTAATCCGCCTACAGAATCATTGCCTGTCATGTCATCAAATGTATATTGATGTACCAATTCTGCTGCATTTGTTACAACTGTACAAAACATACTGATAATAATTAACATGGCAAATAATTTAATAGATTTCATTTTTTCATCT
This sequence comes from Chlamydiota bacterium, assembly GCA_030596365.1. Taxonomy (GTDB): domain Bacteria; phylum Auribacterota; class UBA3054; order UBA3054; family B51-G9; genus B51-G9. The sequence continues at coordinate 611 of JAUVKG010000337.1, forward strand.
CCAATCAATTTTTAATTTTAATAATATGGAATAACGAAGAGATAAATCCCTCCGTTATTCCAATAATCCTTATATAACTTAATTATATTTTACTTTCTTCTTAGTATAAAAGCAAATATAAACGATGTCATAATTAACATCGTTGTAGGCTCGGGAACCAGCACCTGTGCAAGGACAGTTATTTCACCTTGAGTCAGCGTGTTGTCCCAGATCGTAAACTCATCAACCAGACCTTCAATAACCTGGCCCCATCCGCTACGACCGACCATCGCCCTTGGATCACCATCAGCCAATGTGATAGTTCCTGCACCACTATTATATGGCTCAGTTCCGATTTGCGTGCCATCCCGATACATTGTGATATTCGCACCGTCGCAGGTGACCGTAAACATGTGCCATACACCGACATCCCATAAAGAACCTGTCCACAATTGATCGTCCCCGGCGCTTGAGGTAACAAACCGGACATCAGCGGGATTGCCGCCATCGACGACGCCGACGAGACCTCGGTTTTTTGTGTCGTAGGCACCACTTCCAAAATTGTAGATTTGAGCCCAATTTTCAGCAGCCGTATCCAATTTTACATAGGCATTCATAGACCATGTATTCGCGGCAAGAGTCGGCAGACCAGCAGTACCCCAGTTCTGAACAAGAGCGCCGTTGCCGTCCAGGTAGATGGCATTGCCAACCAAACCTGGGGCATTAGTCGCAGCAAGATGGGGATCACCGGTATTGCCGTTGCCTGACGCATCATCAAAAATACCGCCAGTCATCTCACCTGACCATTGCAGTACCTCTACTCCATGACTAATCCCGGCCAGACTAGCTAAAAAAGCGATAGCTACAACTAATTGGATTTTTTTATAACATATTTTCATCATAATTCTCCTTTTTTGTGTTGTTAAATTTAAGTAAATTAATAGGACCCATTCGTCCTATTCGTCCTATTCGTTCTATTCGTCCTATTCGACCTATAAGACTTATATTCTTATAAAGAGTGAAATTCATATCAATTTCATCAACGCGAAATACACCGATAAAACCATCACCAAAAGGGATTGTCGCGCTGTTATCTATGCTGTTAGCGCGGGGAACATTCTTAGCGGTAACAACGGGATCGCCTTCGTATCTTTAAAAACAGTTTCGTTAGCCATTTTAGTTATTGGTTAATAGCTTGCCCAGCCATCGGCGGGGTTATCGATTAATTGCATTTTCTTTTTATCTTAAGTAAACACGTTAAACAATCGTTTGTCCAATAGTATATCACATTGTTTTATAAATGTCAAGCAAGAAGCAATACACACTTCCAGCGACTAATCACAATATACCAGTCCCCCTTTCAAGAGGCTGCCCGATAGGCATAAGCGCTAAGTTAAGGGAAAAATTGAATAATCAATAATCAACAAGAATTTTTCAATTTTCAAGTAAATAACGCTGTACCTCCTATTATTAAAGGGTATTACACTTTTTCATTAGTAATCCGTTGTATCCAACGTAAAAAAAAATACATTTTGACAAATAATCACGTTTTATGTAGAATTAATAGAAATGATAAATAATTAAATTGCAAAGATTGAAATGATTGCAAAGATTGAAATGATGTAAAATCATAAAATCATAAAATCATTAAATCATTAAATCATAAAATCATAAAATCATTAAATAATATATGGCAGTAACTTTAAAACAAATAGCTAATATTGTCGGCGTGGACGTTTCGGTTGTCTCGCGCGTTCTTAATGATAAAACTGAAAATTATCATTTTACTGAAGAACGCATGGAACAAATTCGAAAGATTGCACGGGAACTCGGCTATATTCCTAATATCTACGCCCAGGCGGTTAAAACCGGCAAATTCGGCTGCGTGGCTTTGCTTTTAAGCAGTCACGGCGATAGAAGTTATCTGCCAAACCTTTTGCTCGACAGTATGCATAAAGAACTCGAGAAGCGCGGAAAACATCTTATGCTCACAAAACTTCCGGATGCCAACGGCGAAGATTATTCTCAGACACCGGCTATCTTGAAAACTTTGATGGCGGATGGATTGATTGTGGATTATACACATCATGTTTCGCCGGGAATTGAATCCCGAATCGAAAATTTCGTTTTGCCTAAAATATGGATAAACAATAAGCGATCGAAAGATTGCGTGTATCCCGATAATTTAAAAGCCGGAGTAGAAGCAGCTCGCAAACTTATAAAATTTGGACACAAAAATATTGCGTATGTTACCGATGTTTCTTATAGTCAGAATCTGTTTGGAGAACATTACAGCATGTCGGACAGATATAAAGGTTACGCATTAGAAATGAAAAAAAATGACTTGGAAATTTATAAAATCGATGGGGAAGGTAAAGTTATTCCGAAAAATAAACTGATAGATTATTTCGTGAATATTCTATCGCAACCTGATAGACCAACTGCATTGATTCTATACTGGTCATTGTTGGTTCCACCGGTATTAAACGCCGCAAGAAAACTTGGGATAAGTATCCCTGATGATCTTTCAATAATTACTTTCGCGGGATGTATATCTCAACATGCCGGCTTGAGTATAAACGCGATGATTGAGCCCGAAAACGAAATGGGCATTGAATCAGTAAAAATGCTTGTCAAAAAAATTACCGAACCTGAAAAATCATTGAAATCAAAATCACTCGCTTTTTCCTACTATGATACAGGCTCTTGTAAAAAACTGGTGAGAAATTAATATAATTCTAAAATTAATTATGAAACTAACTGAAGAAAAAACAAAAAAATTGACCGAACAGTTTCGCGAAGAAATCGCTCATGAATTTGATACGGATGTAACTCGTAAAATGACCGGTAAAATAAGCAGATTTCTACATAGGTTTTTCCTGAAAAAAACCATTGTAAGCGGTTTTGTAAACTTGCGCAATATTCCAAACGATACTCCTACAATAATAAGTTCCGTCCATAAAAGCCATATCGATTACCTCTCTTTAGGTACTTCTATTTATAAATCAGGTGACGGACTTGTACCCGCAACCATTGGGGGAGCGAACCTCTTTCATGGAAAATTCGAAAAACTTTTGCCGCAATTGAAATGCGTCGCACTTGACAGGGATAGAGTTACTCCCAAAAAATTACG
>JAUVKG010000032.1 GCA_030596365.1 Chlamydiota bacterium
ATTCTTTCTTCTATTGCTCCATGACTTAGCAATTGATTAATAATAATTTGCTCTCTCTCCCCGGAATCAAGAATAACATAAGCGGACTTTAATTTTTCTTTATAAATTCCCGGGTCAGCAGAATCAAAAATAATTTTATCCGGTGAAATAAATCTGTGACCGTAAGAAATCCGGTCGGCTTTTAATCCGTCCAACTCAGCTGGAATAACTTCTTCACCCAGAAGCGCCATCAACCAGCGAACCGGTCGAGCAAAAACGGTAGGCTTTTCTTCCCAACGCATAGATTTAGGTGAACGTAATTTACGAATAATTATTGGAATGGATTCTTTAAGAAGATCGATCGCTTTAGCGCCGCCGGTTTGAATTTCCGCGTAAAGATATTCTCTTCCATCAAAAGTTTTTGTTTCGAGCTTTTCAACTGTGACACCAGTCCTTTTCGCAAAAGCTTCCGCGGCTTTTGTCGGTACACTTTCTTTAAAAGCAATATTTGCCGGCGGACCTTTTAATTTTTCATTTTTAACCGGTTGCGTTTCAGAAAGATTTTCGCAGAAAAGAGTTATTCGCCTTGGAGTAAAAGCCAGGCTGATACCTTGAGCATTCAGGTTAAGTTTAGAAAATTCATCATCAAACAATTTTTTTAATTGTTTACTGTAAGGGTCGAGGTACGACGCCGGAATTTCTTCTGTTCCTATTTCTAATAAAAAGTTCATAATTTTTGTAAATGGACCTAATGGACCTAATGGACCTATTTCTGAGCGTTCCAATCTTCTTCTCCGAGAGGAGACACAATATTTTCTTCTTTCAATACAGTTCCCTCAAGAGACTGCCATTCAGTTTTTGTCAAATATACTTTCGCGCAATCAATGGCCATCGCTCTGATGCGGGTTATGTATCCGGTTCTCTGAGTAACACTTATCGCCCCGCGGGCATCAAGCATATTAAACCAATGCGAACATTTAAGCAGCCACTCATAAGCCGGCAGCACGAGATTTTTTGCAAGTGCGTCTTTGCATTCCAGTTCCGCCATATTAAAAAGTTCCCAATGACGTTCAATATTAGCTACATCAAAACTGTAGGTGGCAAATTCAAATTCATATTTTTTAAATAAATCACGATAAGTAACCCCTTCAACCCATTCAACATCCATAACATGATCAACACCCTGTATAAAAGCGGCTATTCTGTCAAGGCCATAAGTCAGTTCAACCGGTATTGGATTCAGTTCGAGTCCGGCCATTTGCTGAAAATAAGTAAATTGAGTTATTTCCGTACCGTCACAAAGCACTTGCCATCCAAGCCCTGTAGCGCCAAGAGTTGGAGATTCCCAGTCATCCTCTTCGAAACGAATATCATGGTGGCGTGTATCAATACCGATAGCACGAAGGCTTTCGAGGTATATTTCCTGAGCATCATCGGGCGATGGCTTAAGAATCACCTGAAACTGATGGTGTTTATAGAGGCGGTTTGGATTGTCGCCATAGCGACCGTCTGAAGGCCTCCTTGATGGTTGAACATAAGCCACCTTCCATGGTTCTTCACCGAGCACACCAAAAAAAGTATGCGGATGAAAAGTTCCTGCACCGACTTCTTCGTCAAAGGGCTGAGAAAGTACGCATCCATAATCGCCCCAGTATTTCTGGAGTTCAAGTATAATATTTTGTAGAGTAGTTTTTTTACCGGTCATTGGAGTTCTTAAATAAAAATAAATAAATTTAATACAGTACAATAGTTAAATTATTTTACAGAAAAGCGGGAAAAAGCGCAATAACCTTGACTTTAAATCGCTCTTTTTCTATAATATTGTAAGTTTATATGGTAACAAGCACATTATGTTGTGCTAATAATTCTACACTTCGGATACCAACCATGATTTGTCCAAAATGCGGATCTACAAACGATAAAGTGATTGACTCTCGTAGTGCTCATAACGGTCGCGCTATCAGACGCCGTCGCGAGTGTTATGGTTGCTCATACAGATTTACGACATACGAGACCATCGAAGCCCCGTTACAGGTAATCAAACAAGACGGAAGCCGTGAAGAATTCAGCAAGGAAAAACTGGTAAACGGATTGCGGCGCGCATGCCATAAACGTCCTGTAAGTATAAGTGTAATCGAAGATCTTGTCATGTCGATCCAGCATCACTTTGAACAGCTGCATATGCGCGAAGTTCCTGCAAAAGAAATTGGCGGGATGATAATGGATAAATTACGCGAAATTGACGATGTTGCTTATGTGCGTTTCGCATCAGTATACAGAAAGTTTACCGATGCGACTCAATTCGCTGATGCAGCACATAAACTTAAAACTTCAAATTAAGCTTTGGTTACTATAACTTCTGATTATGCCTTCCCCTCAACTTTCTCATGTTCGAAAACGTGACAAGCGGCTCGTTCCTTTTGAGCCGGATAAAATTATTCGCAGCATAGAATCTGCCGCACATTCCTGTCGATGTAATGATAACTTTTATTCACGGGAAATCGCCGAAGCGGTTATTCTTTACCTCGAAAAAAAATACTCCTCCGCTCATCCATCAACTCATGATATCGCAACTGCAGTCAACATTGTGCTTTCAAGTTTAAATCATGATAATGTTGCCGCTGCATTTCAAGCCTTTCAGTTTGAACGGCAAAACAGCCGATTACGATGTACAGTATGGAAACCATCTCAACCATCCCTCTTCAACTCGGATTTAGGCATTCAGGTAACCATTAACGGCGGTCAAAGAACAACTACATGGGACCGAACGCGAATCATTCGCGCGCTTGAAAATGAAGCAAAAATATCAAGAAAAATAGCCGAAGATATTGCCAGAACAGTCGAACATAAAATAATGTCTTCCGATATAAGCCGCGTAACTACAACTCTTATTCGTGCTCTTACCGATAATGAGCTTCTGAGCCGTGGTTACACATCTGCTTTACGTCAATTATCATCTGTAACAGTTCCATTTACAGACATATCTGAATTTTTAAAAGATAATTCTGATGCTGATATTGTTAAAAAAGCGGGTGTGCAAACAACACTCCCCTACGTCCTTTCTCAAGTTTATTCTGAAGATGTAGCCAACGCTTACAGACGCGGAATGATACATTTGCACGGTTTATCGCACCCGTTTTCCACTTATGAAAAGTTTTTGGAAATTGATTTCAACAACAAGTCAACAAGAGAACTCAGAATTGAACTGCTTGATTTCATAAACCGGTTAAAATCAGGAGTAATATCAAGACTATTAATCAGAGTTGATGGAAATTTATTAAAATCAGGATTTAAAGAATATATTTCAGAAATATGTGATTTTGCCGCTATGCTTGATAAAAAAGATTCCATTGTTTTTATCATAGAAACTAAGGAAATAGAAAGTATTACAGAAATATTTTCGAATATAACTCCTTTAAACACCGTAAGAATTTCTTTCTGCGGTACATCTGTTTCTATTGATCATTTACTTGAATTATATAATTGCGGTTGGCGGATTTCCCGGGAAAAGAATAAAAAAACAGAATTTATATCAGGAAAAATAACCATTAACCTTCCCCAAACAGTTTATAGAGCCCACGGCAGGGACCTTGATGGCGTTATAGAAGAATTGTACCGTTCTATCGAATTGGTAGTTCAAGCTCACAGACAATTTACTTTATACCGGGAAAATCATAACCTTCAGCTTGATATCAATTCATTTGGAGCAATGGAGGTGATTGGTCTTTATGAAGCTGTATCAATTTTAACCGGTGCGGGTGTTTTTGACAATGACGAAAGTCTTGCCTGCACACGTGTCCTATTAAATGTTCTTCATAACGGTCTTAAACAAGCGGCAAAATCATACGGCTTAAAAATGTGCATGATTACGGGCGAATCGAATAATTCAGGCAAACGTTTTTCTATAATTGACCAAAGTCTTTTCCCTGAGATTTTTGGATTCCTACCACTTCAATCGGAAAGTTTGGAAAACATAATTCCGCCATACAATTTATTTTATTTTAATCCTGATAAATATAATTCTTACAATGATTTTATTCCTGTAGCCAAAAAAATATCCAGCTATTTTGATTGCGGAGCAATTCCTGTAAAAATTAAAACTGACAACCAGGATGAAATAAAAGAACTTTTCTCTTTGATGATAAAAAACAAATGTGGATTTCTTGTTTACGGAAATAATATAATTCAGAAAACTCCCGAACAGGAAAATAAAAAACAGAAAAATTTTGATTGGTAGATGGGAATCCGTGGTCGGTGGTCGGTGGTCGGTAATATGGGAGATATGGGAGATATGGGAAATATGGGATTAATTCGTTCTTTAATAAATAAAACCGGGCACTTCGCGAACACCTTAAACCTTAAACCTTAAACCTTAAACCTTAAACCTTAAACCTTAAACCTTAAACCTTTGACCTTTGACCTTTGACCTTTAGACCTTTTTTAAACTTATGAAATGTGCCATCGCCATAATTCCTGCTGCAGGATCCGCCAGTCGAATGGGTTTTGATAAGATTACATCAAAACTGGATGGCATTCCCCTGCTCGCGCGAACTATTCAAGCCATTAGCGCCGCCGATAGTATTTCAGGAATAATTGTAGCTGTATCTCCCGAAAAAATAGCAGAAGTCAAAAGAAACATTGTTGATAAATATAATCTTAATAAAGTAATGAAAATTGTTGCAGGGGGAAATACAAGAACAGAAACCGTTTGGAACGCTTTACAGGCAATTGAACAGCCTGTAGAAATTGTAGCGATTCATGATGGCGCGCGGCCGTTTATTTCTACTGACATAATAGAAGAATCAATAGAAGCCGCAAAACAGTTTGGCGGGGCAATAGTTGCAACAAAAGTTATCCCGACAATTAAAGAAGTGGATTCTGATAATGTAATTTGTCACACAATTGATCGCAGTAAACTTTGGGCTGCGGCTACACCTCAAGTATTCCTATACGAAGAATTTCTTGAAGCATATAAAGAATTCCTAAACGGGAATATTGAAAGGAAATCAATAACTGATGACGCACAAATTTTTGAGTTTTCAGGCAGAACAGTTAAAATTGTTGAAGGCAATTGCGAAAATATTAAAATAACAACACCATTTGACTGGAAAATAGCTGAAGCATATAGTAATCAAAGCACGTGACCGGCGCACATGTCCCGCATATGCCGGGATTCCTGGTTGCCTGTTTTGATAAGTTAATATAAAGTTACCGGCTATGCTTAACATTACTTTTTCTGTAAGCTGGAAGCTTACGTTACTTTCTTGTAAGCTGGAAGCTTACGTTACTTTCTTGTAAGCTGAAAGCTTACGTTACTTTCTTGTAAGCTGGAAGCTTACATTACTATAAAAAAAGCCGGACAAATGTCCGGCTTTTTAATGAATTCTATAAATTTCACGACGTTAATTAGCAATAGGATCTACATTTACGTATGTGCCTTTCCTTTTGGCAGTAAATTTTACAGTTCCGTTAATAAGGGAAAAGATTGTATCATCTTTACCACGTTTAACATTCAAACCCGGTTTGTATTTTGTGCCGCGTTGTCTTATGATAATACAGCCGCCTGTAACCGCTTCACCACCGTAACGTTTAACACCAAGGCGTTGAGAATTACTATCGCGACCGTTTCTTGAACTTCCTAAACCTTTTTTATGTGACATGAGTAATTTCCTTTTTGAACATTAATAAATTATTAACGCATTATACGCTAATTCGTTTCTTCTGCAACTTCAGCTACCGTTTCAGTTTGATTATCAACAGATTCATCTGCCGGTTCAATTTCTTCAATCACCGGATCATTATCAATGATAGGTAAAACCAGGTCATTAATTTTGACAGTAATGAAAGACTGACGATGTCCTGTTTTATTTCTATATTTTTTACGGCGTTTCATTTTAAAAACAACGATTTTATCCCCTTTTGTTTCGCCTAAAACAGTAGCTTTAACGATTGCGTTTTCAATAAGAGGAGTTCCAACAACAACTTCATCACCGTTAGAGCATAAAAGGACTTCGTTAAGTTCTATGTTATCACCGGGTTGAGCATCGAACAAAGGCAGTTCGAGTTTCATTCCTATTTCAACATGGAACTGTTTATCACCAGATTTAACAATTGCATATAACATTATTTACCACCTTTAATAATTTTCTTAAAGAAGCCGCCTGATTTCTTGGAATCATTTTCATCAGATTTTACATCTTCAGCTGCTTCTTCAGAGATTGTTTCAGTTTGTTCAGTTTTTTCTGTTTGTTCAACTTTTTCTTCTGCAACAGTTTCAGCATCATCAGATTGAGTTTCTTCATCCTGTGTCTGAATATCTCCTGTCACTTCAGTATCGACAGAAAAGTCTTCATCTGACTTGACAGATTTTTTACGTTCTTTAAAAGTTACTTCAGCATCTACATACTCTAGAATAGCCATAGGAGCATTGTCGCCTCTACGGGATTCGAGTTTAATGATTCTTGTATAACCACCCGGTCTTTCAGCGAAGCGCGGCCCAAGAACATCAAAAAGTTTTTTGATATTTTTCTTTTCTTCATCGGTATCCGGTCTAAGAAAAGCGATAGCTAATCTGCGTGAATGAAGAGTATTTTTCTTCGCGAGAGTGATCATCTTATCAGCATATCTTTTAGCCGAACGAGCGAGTCTGAGTTTTGTAGTAACACGTTCGTGTTTAACAAGACTGGCAATAATATTCGAAAGAGTCGCTTTACGATGTGGAGCTTTTTTTCCTAACTTGTCTGTGCGTTTTCTATGTCGCATAGTAATATTTTCCGTTTAGTTCTATTTTTTTTTGGTTTTAGCACTTTTTTTCATCATCTCAACAATCTGCTTATCAGTTGCCGGTTCCGCTTTAAGAGTAAGATTCCTTTCTTTTAACGCGGAAAGTATTTCAGTAACAGCTTTAGCACCGAAATTCTTGATTGAAAGAAGTTCTGATTCGGTTTTCTTTGCCAACTTACCGACTGTATCAACACCTACCGCAGCAAGGGAATTAATAATCCTCTTAGATAGATCTATATTTTCAATAGATTCATTTTCAGAATCGAATTCATCAGCAGAAGTGTCAGCTTCAGCCTCTTTAACTTCTTCATCCTCATGCCAATCTTCAAGATAAACCGGATCGCCGATATCGCTGTATAATTGAACATGGTCAAGCAATAATTCAGCTGACTGAACAGTTGCCGCCACAGGATCAATTCTTCCGTCAGTCCATACTTCAAGAACAAGCCTGTCATAATCGGTTTTCATACCGACACGGGCAGCTTCAACAACGTAACGGACTTTGCTAACCGGAGAGAAGAGTGAATCGATAGCGATGACACCAATAGGTTGTTTTTTTTCTTTATTAAGTTCAGCCGGTCTGTATCCTCTACCAACAGCGACTGAGAATTCCATATAAATGCTTGCTTTTTTATCAAGCGAACAGATAACCAAATCAGGATTAAGGACATCCACACCAGCCGGAACTTTAATCATTCCCGCAGTAACATTGCCTTGAGATTTAGCTTTAAGTTCACATTTAAAAGGTTTTCTTGAAGTAACATCAAAGAGTACTTTCTTAAGATTAAGAATAATATGTGTTACATCTTCATACACGCCATCAATAGTGTCGAATTCGTGTTTCGCGCCTTCGATTTTGACAGCTGTTATTGCTGCGCCTTCAAGAGAAGAAAGAAGAACGCGGCGGAGAGAATTACCGATAGTATGTCCGAAGCCGGCTTCGAAAGGTTCTGCAACCATTTTAGCATAGTTTAGAGTAGCTGTTTTTTTATCAACCACAACACACTTCGGCATTTCAAATTTTGTTTGCTTAGCCATAATATTATCCGATTATTTTTTGAATATTGTAAGAATATAATTACAATTTATTTGGAATAAAGCTCAACGATTAAAGACTCATCAACAGCAGAAGTAATATCACTTCTCTGAGGAATTCTCAAGACAGTAGCTTTAACATCTTCCTTATTTACCTGCAGCCAATCCGGAGTTACCAAAGCATCACCGGTTTCGCCGAGACAATCTTTTACATTCTTTTTAGTTTTATCATTATCCCTGCAACTAATTACATCACCTTCTGATACTATAAAAGAAGCGATGTCTACTTTTTTACCATTAACAGTAATCAATGAATGATTAACTGTTTGCCTTGCCATAGCGAGTGAGCGTGCAAATCCGGCTTTAAAGACGACATTGTCAAGTCGTGTTTCAAGCAAGACAAGAAGGTTCTCGCCCGTTAATCCTTTTTTTCTGTTAGCGCGATCGAAAAACAATCTGAATTGTTTTTCAAGAACGCCGTACATTCTTTTCAGTTTTTGTTTTTCGCGCAGCTGAAGTCCATATTCCGATTGCTTCATTCTTCTTGCTCTGCCATGCATACCCGGCGGTGTATCTCTGCGTTCAAACGCGCATTTTGGGGTGTAGCAGCGTGTTCCTTTAAGGAAAAGCTTTTCGCCTTCGCGGCGGCACAATTTACAAACTGGTCCTGTGTATTTTGCCATAATAAGTTAATTTTATCGTTTTACGTTATACTCGGCGTTGTTTTTTAGGTCTGCAACCGTTATGTGGGACGGGAGTTACATCACTAATAGCAGTAACTTTAAGTCCTACAGTTTCAAAAGCCCTGATAGCAGATTCACGTCCTGAACCAGGTCCTTTAACTCTTACTTCTAATTCACGTAATCCATGCTGCATAGCTTGTTTTGCAGCTTCCTGAGCTACACGGGTAGCTACAAAAGCAGTAGATTTTCTCGCGCCGGTAAATTTAAGTACACCGGCAGAGCTCCATGAGATTACGTTACCGTTTCTATCAGTGATAGTAACAATAGTATTATTAAATGTAGCCTGAACGTGAGCAATTCCCTGGGGAATATTTTTCACACTTCTTCTTGTTCTTTTTTTGGCGGGAGTTTTAGCCATTTTTTTAGAATTATTTTTTTAAATTATATAGTTTTTTTTCTGGCACCCGGAAGCTTTTTCGGCCCCTTACGGGTGCGCGCATTTGTACTAGTTCGTTGTCCCCGCACAGGCAATCCTTTGCGATGCCGGGTTCCCCGATAACAATTAATCGATACAAGACGTTTAATATTCTGTTGGACGTCACGTCTTAAATCACCCTCAATCATATACTTCTGCTGAAGCAGTAAAGTAATTCTTTTAACATCTTCATCGGTCAGCTTGGATGCTCGCACATCAGGATCAACTTTGGCTTCTTCAAGAAGTTTAAGAGCGAGCGTCGGGCCAATACCATAAATATACTGAATGGAAGCTTCCATCCTCTTACCTGCCGGAATATCTACACCAACTATACGGGGCATAATTTCACCTTATAAATTCAAAGGTTATTAACCCTGACGCTGTTTATGGCGCGGGTTAGAACACACAACACGAATCACACGTTTTCTACGAATGATTCTACATTTTTCACATAATCTTTTTACTGAAGCTCGGACTCTCATAATATTTTTTCTTTAAGTTTTATATTTTTGTCAAAATTTTACAGCCTTTTACAGTTACCAAAACTGTATTTTCATAATGGGCACTCGGCAATCCGTCTCTCGTAACAACTGTCCATCCATCGTCAAGCACTCGTACTCTAAAATCACCCATTGTCACCATAGGTTCAATTGCAAGAGTTGCACCTGCAGGAATAATCGGTCCTGTTCCCGGTTTTCCGAAGTTCGGAATTTGCGGTGGCTCGTGTAAATTTGATCCGATACCGTGTCCTACATAATCTCTTACGATTCCATATCCATAACTTTCGCAAAAAGTTTGTATCGTATGAGATATATCACCAAGCCGAATTCCCGCTTTTATAACTTTGCAGGCTTCATAAAAAGACTGCTCGGTAATATTTACAAGCTTATCAATATCATCAGGCACAGCTCCAACTCTAAAAGTACGGGCAGCATCGCCGTAATAGCCATCAATAATAACGCCGAAATCAACGCTTACAATATCGCCGGAATTAAGTTGTCGATTACCGGGTATTCCGTGTATAACCTCTTCATTCACAGAAATACAAGCATTAGCCGGGTAGCCGTGATAATTGTAAAATGCAGGAATTGCATTTTCAGCAATAACAAACTCGGTTAGAATGGAATCTAATTCAAGCGTTGTAATTCCAGGTTTTACTGCATCAGCGGCAATTTGTAAAGCTCTTGCGGTTAAAGAACAAGCTAATCTCATTTTTTTGAGATTAGCATCTGATTTAACCGGAATTCTTTGCTTTCGGCGAGCCATGATTTATTTATTTAATTAACACAAGCATTGCTTTGAGAGTTTCTTCTCTTTGCGCGTTTGCATCAACATCTTTCAAAAGATCTTTTTGACGATAATAATCTATCAACGCTTCCGTTGAATTTCTATAAACTTTAAGACGGTTTAAAATAGTATCAGCTTTATCGTCATCACGCTGATAAAGTTCGCCACCGCATTCATCGCAAATGCCGCTTTGTTTAGACGGCATATTTTCAACATGATATATAGCACCGCAATTTCTGCAAACACGACGGCCTGTTAATCTTGATAGAACAGTTTTGTCATTACAAACAAGATTGATAACAAGATCCATGTTAAGCCCATCGTTTTCAAGTGTTTCATCAAGTTTCTGCGCCTGAATAATAGTGCGCGGAAAACCGTCAAGAAGAAATCCTTCCTTACAATCGGGCTGTTGAATTCTTTCGCGAACCATACCAACTACAACATCATCCGGAACAAGTTCGCCTGAATCCATATATTTTTTTGCTTCTAATCCAAGAGGAGTACCTTCTTTCAAAGAAGCTCTGAACATTTCACCGGTAGAAATATGAGAAATCCCAACTTCTTTAGCAATAGAAGCTGCCTGAGTACCTTTACCTGCTCCCGGAGGTCCTAATAAAATAACACGCATTAATATCTCCCTTTAAGTTTACCGTCTTTCATAAAACCATCATAATGTCTCATAAGAAGGTGCGCTTCAACTTGCTGCATTGTATCCAGCATAACACCGACAGTAATGAGCAATCCCGTGCCTCCAAGAAAACTGGCAATCATAGGGTTAATCTGAAGCCATTCAGAAATAATCATTGGAGTAACAGCAATAACGGCAAGAAAGATCGAACCGGCTACTGTAAGCCTAACCATAGTATATTCTAAAAAGTCGGCAGTAGGTTTACCCGGTCTGATACCCGGAACAAAAGCACCACTTTTCTTAAAATCATCTGCAATTTGTACAGGATTGAAAGTTATCGCTGTATAAAAGAAGCAGAAGAAAATAATACATACCGCAAAAGAAAAAAGATACACAAATCCACCGCGCGCAAAATACCCAAATAAGTCTCTTAAAAAAGGCAGACTCTCAGGAATAACTTTTGCCAAAGCAGCAGGAAGCATAAGAATAGCAGAAGCAAAAATAATCGGAATAACACCTGCCTGATTAACACGCAAAGGAATATAAGTTGACTGGCCGCCAAAAGTTTTGCCGCCTGCAACACGTTTCGCGTATTGAACAGGAATTCTGCGTTGTCCCTGAATAACATAAATAACACCGGCAATAACAGCTACAAACATAAAAATCAGTAAAACTGCCTGCCAAAACGGTCTGCTTTCACCAGCGCCAATTCCGTATAATTTCCATAACATTCTTGCTGCAACCGGCATTCTTGAAACAATACCAGCCATAATAATAAGAGAAATACCGTTTCCTATTCCCCTTGAAGTAATCTGTTCACCAATCCACATAAGCCAAATAGTACCTGCAGTCAAAGTAATAATTACAATAATATTAAACCATGGTGCCGGGATAAGATTTACTCCCCCTTTGACAAGCTGATTGCTCAGCATAAGCGCCTGAATAATACAAACAGCAACAGTACCGTAACGGGTATATTGATTGATTTTCTTTCTTCCGGCTTCACCTTCGTGAGATAATTTTTCAAGAGTAGGAACAACACTTGTCATCAACTGCAAAATAATTGAAGCTGAAATATACGGCATAATACCGAGAGCAAGAATAGTGACATTACGCATCGCTCCACCGGTAAATAAATCCATCATATTCATCAGACCGCTTGTAGAAGCAGAACCGAAAAAGTCTTTCAACTTTTCAGGATTAATACCCGGAGTAGGAATATACGCACCAATGCGATAAACTGAAAGCAGAACGAGCGTAAACAGCAAACGGTTACGCAGTTCTTTAATTCTAAACATATTTATGATGGTGCGAAGCATAATAAATTATTTCTCCTCAGATTTTTCGCTATCTTTTTTAGAGTCTTTAGGTTCCTTCTTTTCCGCAGCTTTTTTAGTTACTTTCTTAGCAGTTTCTTTCTTTTCAGTTTTCTTATCAGCAACTTTTTTTGTCACTTTCTTCTCAGTTTCTTTATCTGCAGATCCTTTTCCAATAACTTCACAAGTTCCGCCTGCCGAAGTAATTTTACTTTCTGCAGATTTTGAAAATTTATCAGCTTTAATAATTAATGAAACTGAAATTTCACCGGTACCAAGTACTTTAAGTTTTGAATCGCGGGAATTTCTAACCAATCCTGCTTTAGCTAACAATTCAACAGTAATTTCTGTTCCGGCTTTAAATTTTGCCAAATCACAT
>JAUVKG010000058.1 GCA_030596365.1 Chlamydiota bacterium
TGAAAATTCGATATTGGAACTTCATTTTGTTATTAAAATATAAGTCTCAACTTCGAACTCTCAATTCTCAATTTTCAAGTTTAATAAAGTCTAAATTTCGACCGAAACTCTCCGGGCTACCGATTACAGATTACGGGCCACAACCCACTGTACACAAAGTGCGTTTTTCAACCGGAGCCGCGAACTCGATTGTTATAGCTTTGGCTGTAATTATAACGCTCTTTATTAGTTGTTCGATTATTGATCTTTTTGTAAAAAAATCTATGTTGTTTAATTGTATTTTTATTGTTTTAGAGAAATTGTTGAAAGAAGATAATATTTGTTCTATTTCTTTTTCTTTTAAATGCTCTTTACTGTTTTTTCCTATTTGTTGATCTATTATATAAACTTTGTCTTTCAAAATTTTATATTGTTTTTTATGCTCAACTTCATCTATCATTCCGCGGATAAATAAAGAATTTACGCGTTTTATGCTCTCGGCTACCTTCTGTTTCTTTTTCTCCAAAACCGACAATCCTTTAGATGCTCGCGGAACTATTTTACCGGAATATTGCTTATAATATTTCTTAAGGTTTTCCGGCTTCTTTATCATCTTTATCAATTCTTCCCATACAAGTTTATCAAGTTCTTCAACAGAGATTTTAACATCATTTTTACAAACAGGTTTTCCGCTATCAGTGGCATTACACTTTTGCGTATATGTACAAAAATATTTCATTGTTCGACCATTAGCAGACATACGCCGATTGCATGCCGGACATTTTACCAATCCGGTAAGCAGATAATCTTTTTTAGTTCTTCGAGCCGAATTTTTTTTGTTATGCTCAAATCTTTCCTGTGCAAGTTCAAAAATTTCTTCGTCAATTATTGCCGGACACGAAAAAGGTATCCAATCTTCACGCGGTCGAATTTGTTTTCCGCTTTTGGAATATTTGCGATAAACTTTTTCCAGCGGTCTGTCTTTTGGCAAAACACATTTAATTCTATTGGCATAACCTGTTCCGGTATACATCGTATTTTGCAGGATTTGATGCATACTGGAGCCGTGCCATGTATTTCCGCGTGCTGTTCTTATTCCGGCTTCATTAAGTCGAGTGGCAATGCCTCGCAAAGATATTTTTTCGGATGTGTACCATTCATACATTTTACGAACAATTTCTGCTTCTTCTTTTATAATCTCATAATGAGCTGGAACTTCGCTGGATTTTGTAAAATATTTATAGCCAAAAGTTCGATGACCACTTACAATTACTCCTTCAAGCATTTTGTGCATTTTCCCGCGCCGCGTACGTTCGGATATTTTAGTACGCTCATATTCAGCTATAACTCCTTGCATCTGAAGCAAAAGATGTTCATCGGGTGTTTTACCTATTGGATGTCGAATAAATTCAATAGGGCAATTAAATTTTTCAAATTCTTCTATCAGAATTACCTGATAAACATAACTTCGCGCTAATCTGTCAGGATCATATATAAAAACTTTTTCGTATTCATATGCTGCAATTGCATCACGAAGCTTATCGAGCGATGGCCGCGTCAATGTGCTGCCGGAAAATCCTTCATCTACATAAACGTGTTCTGGCACCACTTTTATTTTTTTGTCGGCTAAATGGTCTTGTATAGCTTTTATTTGACTCTTAACAGTATCTTCTTTTTCCTGATTCGCTGTAGAAACACGAGCATAAATGGCTATTCTTTGTCGTTCTGCATTCCCGGTAGATCTGGTTGTGTTTCCTGTGGCTTCGCTAATTTTGTTGATTCTACAATTACCGTTTGGTTTAAAAGAAGATTGTATATACTTGTTAGTTTTATTTCCAGATTTCGGTCCGGAAAAAGTTTTTTTTATTTTAAGTTTTTTATTCATTTTCTTTATAATTATTTACTGTTTAAAAGATTATACTTTTTTAAAACAATAAAATCAATAAAGAACAACTTTTTTTGGAATAAAACCTGTACAAACTGTGTATTCATAGGTTATTCCATAAATCAAAAGGTACTTTGTGTACAGTGGGTTACGGACCACGGATTACGGACCACGGCTCCTGGGTTACTGTAGTTTTTGTTTCATTCTTGTTATATGCGTGCTTATTGAATTTCTTTCTGCCGGTGTGGTTACATATTTTTCTGCATTTTGAAAAGCTGAAAGAGTTTCCTTCAAATGTCCTTTTTTCTCTCGCGCGGCGCCGAGATAAACGTATGTTTTGAACAGCCAGTTTGTCTGAAGCCTTTTTTCGGTGTTTAAGTAATCAACTAATTCTTTATACAATCTTATCGCTGTATTAACCCTACCGATATTTTCCTGAATTAACGCACTATTGAACTCTGCTTCAATAAACCTTTTACCGGATTTCATCTGCATTATTTTACTCGCTTTCGTGTTCCATTCAATAGCTTCTAACGGCTGTGGAGGAACCAATTTGGTAAAACATATTTCCGCGATTTGTCGGCATATAATCGCGTTTGAAGGAGCAATCTCATAAGCGTTAAGATAATTCGTGTATGCCGCGCCCGGATAACCGGTTTTCAAATTTTTAACTGCCGCCCGTGTGAAACCTGAAACTTCGCGATCATTAATCATTTGCGGTGAACCGTATTTTTTCATAAGGTCATCCGCTTTATTTTGTAATCCTGCGCAATCATAAGTTTCAATCATTTCATTAACCACAGATGGTTTATGATTTATAGCTGCATTATTAAAGAATTCTTCATACTGCGGAATGGCTTCTTTATAATGTTTATGATCTTTAAGGAATCTTGCGAATTCGAGATTAATCCAGATATCTTTTTTAAAACCGATACTTAAGCCTCTTTTATAATATTTTTTAGCGTTTTTGACATCGTGCTTTTTTGCCGCGAGACGTGCTTGACCGTAGTATTTATACTGATGCATTGTAATTACGGCGTAAGCGTCCATTTTGTTTGAAAACGGCTGTGAAGCGTTTATTAATTCACCCCAATCAAGTAATTTCTTAGATTTAAAAAGATAGATTGACGGATAAAAAGAATCGATTTCAGTTATCTCAAAATCATTCTCTACATCTTTTAACTTTATCCGTAACTTTCGTGTGTCAACTACAATCCATAATCGCCTTTTATCCTCAAATGCTATCTTCGGTAATTCTTCAAGACCTACATATTGCCAGTTTCTTCTTTCTCCAAGGTAACGATTAAGATTCCACCTGAATGCAACATCAAGCTGACTTGTTATCAAATGCTTTTCATCATAATTACGTCTTATTTTTTTTGCAACAGTGCGCCAGGGAGATTTTTCCATTTTAAGAATGGAAATTGTTGCCGGAAATTCCACGGCAACAGCCGAAGCAGTACCTATTAAAACTAATAAAAAGATTAAAAAATTACGGTTCGATTCTTTGCGGAGAAAAGGAATTATTTTACAGGGAATCCATGATAACCAATACGATATATGTACTATTCCCGCTCCGAGAGCAATTACAAAAAATGGGAATGCCTGAGAAACGTATCGTGATTTGAAAAGTACATTTGATTTTTCAGAAAACATGAATGACAAAACAACTGGATAAACCAAAAGCATTGCAATTGCGGTTAAAGAAAAAGGCAATTCTTTAAGCTTTCTCGGAATAATACCGGCGCAAATCAATAAAAGGAAAAACCAAACTCCGGGCAGCCGACCTTTCGGCTTGGCGGAGAAATCAATAAATACCGTTTTTAATGATTGTAATAAATCGAATGTCCCTTTGCCGCCCTGTTCCCATTCCTGATGATTTCTCAAATCACCTGCGAGATAAGTGTTATAAAAAGGGTAGAACGCTGCAGCGGCGGCAGTAATAATAATTGTCCATTTCAAAATATCAGGCCAATTTTTTACATTAATAATTTTCCAAAACAAAGATTTAGTTTTGCATTGCGTGCCGGATTGATTTTTTCGGTTTTCATACCAACCGACAGCAGAAAAACTTAAAACATAAATTCCTGAGAAAACAAGTGTTATACTTGCAAAAATATTCGTGTATAAATTCATTGCCGCAAGCAATAAACATAAAAGCCACATTAGCAATGAGCGTGAACGCAAAGCAATATCCAGCGCAAGAAAAAAAGCTGCAGCAAGCAACATCATCAAACCGTACATTCGTACTTCCTGGGCGTAATAAATGTGGAAACTGCTGAACGCGAGCCAACCGCTTGTCGCCAATAGGCCGGGCAAAGAGAAAAGCCGCATTGACCAAATCCATATCAACATACAAAATAAAATCGCGTAAAGAAGATAGGGGAGTCGTACAAGTTGCGGCGAGGGAAATGCATTCCTGAATTTCCAGAGAATGAGATGATCTAAAGGAGGTTGAGCATGACCGGCAGCTTCTTTTACAACCTTTTGAATATCGTAGCCGGGCAGCGTATCATAAAGATGTTCAACCTCATCAAGCCATAACGGTTTATTAACAAATCCATATGATCGAAGTCCTGTGCTTACGATAAAAACAGATAAAATAATTGAGAGTGCTGCAATATATTTCCACATTGATAAATATCAGGTGTCGAATTAATTTTTAAATCTTTTATCCATGCCCCAAGGCATGAACGCAGGATTTAAAGAATCCTGCCATCCAAAATAGGCACCGTCCAAAAAAAACGGGGTTTTCGGTCAGACAATATAGTATAAGATTATATCATTTAATAAATATTGCCGCAATCGGTTAATTGAAATTCACCCCGTGATACGGGGCGGATTTCAATTATGGTGTTGGGTCAGCCGGTTTCATGCGCCAGGTGTCGGTAAAGTAGCATAAGCACGTGACCGGCGTATGCCTGGTTCTTGCTTATGGTTTATTGGAATAATGGACAGGGGACGGAGGACGGAAGTAAGCCGCACTTCCAAGTGCGAGCAGCTTGCCCAGCCACAGGCGGGGTTATTAGTTATTAGTTAATAGTGAGTCACGGACCACGGACCACGGATCACGGATCACGGATCACGAACCACGGATCACGAACCACTGATCACGGATTACGGATTACGGATTACGGATCACGGATTACGGATTACAGTCCCGCCCCGTCTTGACAAATCAAAATGTTTTAACTAAAATTTTCACATTACATTTATTATAGAATAACTAACTAGTGAGATCATTATGATAAAAAAAATCAACAGTAAAAAAGTTCCGGAAGTAGCTTTCCCAATCGGCGGTATCGGCGCAGGATGTATTTCTATTAACAGTTGGGGCGGACTTCAGGATTGGGAAATATATAATTCGCCCGGGAAAGGAAATTCCAACCCGTTTTCTTTTTTTACTTTGTATGCCAAACCAAAAGGCGGTAGTGCGGTGACTAAAGTTCTTCAAGGACCGATTGCGAGGGAATACGGTCGCGGAGCACATGGTTATGACGCTGCAAGCGGTGCCGGACTTCCGCATTTCCGGGAAAGCAATTTTTCGGCCTCATATCCTTTCGCGAATATCGAATATAAAGACAAGAAAATGCCGTTGCGCGCGGAAGTAACTGCGTGGAATCCTTTTATTCCCCATAACGACAAAGACTCATCAATTCCATGCGCTATTTTCCAATGGACAATTACAAATCCTACAAAGAAAAAAGTTGACACGACTATTTTTATGAATATGACAAATATTGTCGCCGGAAATCAACAAAATTGTACGATTGAAGATAATAAAATAAACAAATACCGCGATACAAAAATTGCACGTGGGCTTTTCTTTACAAAAAAACAAGAAAAAAAGAAAAACGCGCAGCAAGGCTCTATTGCCGTTGCAACTCCTCATAAAAAAATTACAAAACTTGTTCATTGGTATCGGGGAGGTTGGTTTGACAGCATAACAGATTTTTGGACTCAGGCGCAAACAGGTCAACTTGATGATTCAGTAAAAGAAAGCTTTTCTAAAGGTGAGATGGGTTCTATGGGAGCGCAGTTTACTTTAAAGCCGGGCGAAAAAAAGACAATTCCCTTTATTGTTACCTGGCTGACTCCGCAAGGCAAAGCTCCTTTTACTTTAATGCCTTTCGGTAAAGAAAGCGCGGACGTTCCGTATAAAACTTATCAGGAAGCCCAATGGAAAAATGCGTGGGATGTTGCCGAATACGTTGCGAAAAATCTTGACAGACTTGAAAAAGAGACAAAACTCTACGATGAAACTATCCGCGCAACTACTTTGCCTGATTATGTTATTGATTCAGTTACAATGACAAGTTCAATTTTAAAATCACCTACTTGTCTGAGGTTTGAAAACGGCGATTTCTGGGCGTGGGAAGGCTGTCATAACGATAAAGGTTGTTGCCATGGAACCTGTACTCACGTTTGGAATTATCAGCAGATGATTCCGTTCCTTTTCCCCGCGCTCGAAAGAAATATCAGGGAAAGCGAATACAAATACGGCGTTGATAAATCCGGTGCGATGGATTTTCGACTCGATCTTCCACTCGGAAAAAAACTCGGCAAAGAAACTTTCGCTTGCGCGGACGGGCAATTCGGCTGTGTATTGAAAGCGTATCGCGATTGGAAAATACTTGGCGATGATGAATGGCTTAAATCTCTCTGGCCGAAAATCAAGAAAACTGTTGATTATACTTTCGAAAAATGGGATTTCGATAAAGACGGCGTTATGGAAGGGATTCAGCATAACACTTATGATATTAATTTTTGGGGACCAAATACTATGTGCGGTTCTTTTTATCTTGGCGCGCTGCGCGCTGCGGAAGAAATGGCAACCCATCTTGGTGAAATGGAAACCGCTGAATTTTATCACGAACTTTTTGAGAAAGGAAGTAAATGGTCGGATAAAAATCTTTTTAACGGCGAATACTATATTCAAAAAGTAAACCTTGACGCAGCAACCGGAAAAGGTTTGCCCAAAAGTTTAACACACGATGACTGGTGGCGAGGTCCTGTTGTTGACGGTTATCCGAAGTACCAATACGGAAACGGTTGCCTTTCCGACCAGCTTCTTGGACAGTTGTTCGCGGAAATAACCGGCCTTGGGGATCTTTATAAAGGCAAGAATATTGACAAAACAGTTGATAGTATTTTTAAGTATAATTTTAAAGAAAACTTCTTCGACCATGCAAATGTTCAGAGAGTTTATGCACTTGACGACGAAGCCGGAACAGTTTTGTGCTCGTGGCCGAAAGGTGAAAAAGAAAGATTTCCGTTCCCTTATTCTGAAGAAGTTTGGACAGGAATAGAATATACCGTCGCGGCGCTTCTTGCTTATCGCGGCAGAACAGAAAAGGCTCTGAAAATAGTTGAAGCTGTCCGCGAAAGATACAATGGTGTAAAATGGAATCCGTTTGACGAAGTTGAATGTGGCCATCACTACGCGAGAGCGATGGCGAGTTACGCGTTACTTCTCGCTTTTTCCGGATTTTCAGCTGATATGCCGAACAAGAAACTGACCTTTGCGCCAAAGATGAATAAAGAAGATTTTAAAACATTTTTCTCGGTTGATTCCGGTTGGGGACTTTACTCACAAAAACTTAACAAGAAAACAAGCGCAATAGAAATAGATGTTCGTTATGGAAAAATTAAATTAAAAAAATTACAACTTGATATTTCCAACGGTGAAAAAATATCCGTGAAACTTGGTAATAAAAAAGTGGGATGTAAAGTCGTGAAAGTAGGCAGGGGAGTCGAAATTATTTTCTCGCGGGAAATCTTGCTCAACAATCGACAGAAATTGTCGATTGCCATGCCGGCGTAAATTAATTTACAGGCATGGCCGATGAAATTTGTCCCGATTTCCGGGACAAATTTGATTTCCTGTTACATTCTATACTGTTTTTAGTGCATTTTAACAAAATCATTTCGTTAAAGAATATAAATCATTATGCAAAATGATTAACAGCAAAAGTATTTTAAAACGGGTGTGGAGTTACGATTAGTGTCCGGTGTCAGGCACGGACATTACGGATATTAATCGACATATCCAAAGTTAGTGTCTTAGTGTCTGGTGTCAGGCACGGACATTAAGTCATAAGAAATTTTAAAAAATATTGTTTTAATAAATAAAAATGTATTATATTTACAACTTATGTTTTCTTATGTCCCTTATGTGGTCAAAAAATACGTCAAACGTCAACCTTCACACCTTCACACCTTCACACCTTCACACCTTCACACCTTCATACCTTCACACCTTCACACCTTTCACACCTTCACACCGTCACACCTTCACACCTTCACACCTTCACACCTTCACACTCTTTCAATATCTCCTCTTTATTAAGTCCTTTTCCAATAATTGCTATTGAAGTCGGGGCGGGAAGAGAAATATTTTCAGGGCAGGTTGTAAATTGAAGCTTACCGGAAATCCCTTCCACCCAGACATTACCGTCCGGAGTTTTTAATCTTCCTTTAACACGCCATATTTTATCGCCGTAACTTTCTAATACATTTTTGAATTTATCTGCAGAAATTGTCCAATCCTCTGTGATTGAAACGGAAGAAACAGGTTGAGGTTTATGCCCATGCGAGTTCGCGATATCCAATCTCGGAATATTAAAGCAGGGGATTATTGATTGATCAATCTTTGCATTAACTGCTCTGAAAATCGGAACATTAGTGTTTAATGTTCTAATTTCAGTTTCAGTTTTTGAAAGAATTTCCTCCGAAACTGTGTCAGTTTTATTAAGAATAACAGCATCGGCAAGTTTTATCTGTTCCGATGCAGCACGGAGAGTTTTAAGAACTTTAAATATTGTGTTCGGATCAACTAAACAAACATTAGACCGGATATAAAGCTTTTCGCGAAGAAATGGCACACTGATCATTTTAAATATTTCACTGACATCCGCAATGCCTGTAGCTTCAACCCAAATTTCGTCCGGCTTTATTTCATCCACGATTTTTTTAAGCAATGCAATAAAATCGGTGCGCAGACAGATGCAGAAAATGCTGCCTTTATTGAGTTCCCACTTATCGTAATCGCCATCGGGTAGTTGCACGCCATCTAAACCAAGTGAAGCGAATTCATTAATAATAACGGCTAGTTTACCGGTATTTTCATCTCTGGTTTTGATTAAGTGAGATAAAAAAGAAGTTTTCCCTGCTCCGAGAAAACCTGATATAAGAGTTAGGGGAATCATGGTAGGGGTGGAGTGATGGATTGGAGGGACGCTGTCCCCAGCGTCCTAATTGGAATAATGGATTATTGGATTGATGATTGAAACGATTGAGATTATTGAAAATCGCCAGATCGTTAAATCGTTAAATCGTAAAATAATAATCAATACGTTTTTTTGGTCACTATATCAAATAGTTCTTCAGAAAGACCTTCATCAATAAATCCCACATCAACTACAATGGTATCACCATTAGCGAGTTTGTTGTTATACTCTTCCAGTTCAGCTTTTCTATTTTTTTCATCGGAATAATCATAAAATTTACGAACTTTTCCGTTTTTATCCATAACTGTCAATTGAAGATAATTTGCCGTGACAGATTTTTTCCATAAAGGAATTCCCATCACACTTTCTTCTCTTGAGTAAGGTTCATACTCTTTGCTAAGCAAAGTTCCTTCAAATGTTTTTCTAAACATATTCAAGTCCTGCTGAGTTACTTTGCCGGACGGTTTATTATTTGTAGCGCAGCTACATAAGAAAGCGATACAGGTAACTAGTAGAATAATGTTCTTCATAATATTTTTTCCATTTATACTTAAAATTTTCATCTTAGTTTTCGTTCAGTCAATATTTAATTAATAGTTTGAGATTATATCATTTCATTTTTTACTTGTCAATAGTTCAAATGATGCCGCAGAGGCAACAATAAATATGAAAAGCGCGATAGAGAATAATGGCGTTAGAAAATGTGAAATGATTCCTGCCGATAGAGTTATAATAAAAAGAATCACTATCACCGCTGTGTTGCTCATTCCGCGTTTCATTAATCTGTGAGAAAAGTGATCTTTTCCACCTATAAGTATTGATTTCCCTGCATTAATTCTGACAATAATTACTGATGACGTATCGTATATAGGCAGCCAGAAAAGAGGGAGGAAATTCAAAGTTTTAAAGCACAACAAATTTCTTGAGTGTAAACTAATAACGACAAACATTACACAAATAGCTCCTATGAGTAAGCTGCCCGTATCACCCATAAAGATTTTTGCTTTAGGTAGATTTAAAATCAAAAAACCGGCAATAGCAAAAAACGGAACAATAAATGTTAAAGTTAAAATAGATGATTGATGACATTGTATAATCAATGCGAGAAGAATGACGAGTGCTGTTGACGCACAAAGTCCGTCAATATTATCGAGTAAATTAAATGAGTTTGTAAAGAAAACCAGGCACAGGGAAATAATCAAATAGTTTATCAGTGATGTATCAAAAAAGGCAGGAATAATAATTGAAGCAATGATAATTAATATTAATTTCGGTATTGAAGATAATTTGAAAATATCATCAATTAGTCCAATAAAGAAAAACATTCCGAATACGAATACCCAGACTAAATAAAATAAATATCCAGTAATAAAAGTTAGTATAATATAATTAATGCTTATAGCAATAAAAATCGCTATTCCACCAAAATATGGCGTCGGTGT
>JAUVKG010000331.1 GCA_030596365.1 Chlamydiota bacterium
CTTTTTCCAAAAGAAATAAATAACGCCAGTTATTTTCACGAAATTTGGATGACATTTTTTCACCGCCATTTCGAACCAGACTTAAAAATTTACTGTATCCTTCACCGTTATCCAGAACCTGCGCTTGCATATTCTCTTCTAATAAAAGCGCTGCTTCTACCAATTCAGGAGCAGCTTCCTGTCCACAATACCAGCGATAGTAATCATACAATATTTCCTCTACAGTAAGGTCAGGATTCCAGTGTAACTGTGTCCAAACAGCTTTATTTACATCATCAAATATTCCCTCACAATACGCAGTCGTGCCAATAGAGTAACCCGCGGTTTTTCGAAAAATATTTTCCAGTTGACGCGGCCGTACATTAAAAGTGCGGCGCTCATAGACTGCCGCCATTTCCGGGGAAACGACTGGAAACTGATATTGGGCGCTCACCCAATGTGAAATATCCGGAAACGTGGTAATTTCTACGGTGCGTGGTATTTGTTTTAACATTTCACGCAGATAGCGCGCTTCCCTGTCTATTCCAATATATTCTTCAAACTCATGATTAATACGCCCGGTAAGATAGGGTGAAAGTTCATCGCCGACCGGTGCATAGCAGACGGCATGTAACCATGGGCGTGGTTTTTCATTAAGATAATCCCAAAGCCATTTTTTATCATCAAAATCAAGTTCCTGAGTTGAAATCCACACTTTACCATCCGGGAAATATTTATGATAAATGCCCGCTATTTCCTCTACTAAATCCACATATGTACTAACCCACGGTGTGCATTTTTCACAATGACAACCGGCTTCATCTCCTGATACTAGTAATAATACATCCAACCTTTTTGAACGCTTATAGAGTTCTTCCCGTCCCCTCAACATTACCTCCCGTGCTTCAGGATTGCTGGGACAGGCTAAAAAATGACCGCCAAATCCTTCCTTCCAGTCTTCTTTCCTAATTCCGTTGGGTGCATATTGCATTGTGTACATCATACCAATATCATCAAGAAACGTTGTTTGGTTTATAACCCCATTAGCATAATTTTCATCTTCTTCCAACAGTTTTAGTGATAATGTTCCACTACCGACAAAAAAAGTGTTGAATCCGAATATCTGCTGATCTATAGCATAATTATAAGCATTAAATTTCTTGCTTGCCCCGGTACGTTTTGCCTGGTATCGATCCATATGACTTATTGCCAATCCGCGGTATTCAAAAGCCGGCTTATCTACAATTTTCAATTCCGGGATTTCAATAATATCCGCTAAATATCTCGATTCACGCATCAGGCGGGTGAGGGCATAAATGGTTCCTCTCTCATCAATACCTGAAGCAATAATCACCGGAAGTGTTCCGAGAACGCCGCCAATTCCTTTCTTTATTGTTTTTATTACAAACCCTTCGGGCCCAGGATAATCACCTTGTGGGGGACGAACACCGTTGGTTACAAATGCTTGTTTAACCAGATTATTGTTAGCAGGTTGTCCTAAAAGAATAGCTGCATCATAATTATCTAAAATGCCTTTTTTATGAACTTCGCTTTCATCAATTTTTTCAATTGTTACATTACTTCGTTTTAAGACACGTTGGGTATATGTCTCTATTACCTTTTGTTCGGGTGTGCTGTTATTTTTACTTTCAATAATAACTATTTTGGATGCTCTTATTTGTGCATGAACATTAAATGTAATAAATGAAAGAAAACTGACAAGAATTATTAAAAATCGTATTATTCGCATATTTTTTTAATTCCTATTTTATTATGAATGTTTTTACTTTACAAAGTGAGAGAAAAAGCACTAACAACGTTGTAAAACTTTACATATATTATCCCCGACTATAGTTGGTTTTCTTTTGAGTGTTTTTAATCGCTGATTCCAACAATTTCTTGTGTAATCATATCCGGATATGAAAAGACAAACACAGATACGGCATAGCTTTTACTTTGTAAACTTACTTAGTGCTAATAACCTGAAAATCGTCAAAGTAAGTTACAGCATCAGCTTTCGTCCAAAGACCAATTTTACCCGCTTTTGGGAAAGTTTCATCCCTTACCTGAAATAATTGTTTGTCATTTAAGTAAACAGTAAACAAGTTATCGACTACTGTTAATCTTAAATTATTCCAGCCACTGCCAAGAGGCTCTACATCAACTCCATAAGTTCTGCCTTTATCTATCAATGGTAAATCTGTTCTTTTCCCATTTTCCATTTTATACAGCACAACATTATCTTCCAAGGGATTAGCGCGAACAATATAATGATTGTCAGCATCAATAAAACGCCAAACGAAACCACCACCCTGATCCCTCTCTCCTGTAATACCTTTTATTCTGACTTTTAGTTCTACATTTTTAACTTTAAATCCATCGAATACAATTTCGTTATAATGACCTTTTAAATCCTCTTTTGATAATTGGGCTACAACTTTATTTCCTTCATCATCAACAATTTTCCAATCTGTTGTATCACTTATTCCTGTATAGTATTGTGTCCATCCAGATGGAATTTTTCCTAGTTCATAGTTATCAAATGTGAAAGTTGTATCTACAACTTCTTGGGATTTACTTTTCTGTTCGTTTCCTGAGTTCTTGTTATCTGTTTTTGACTTACTGCAGTTAAAGAGCAAAAAACTGGTTAGTATAATGATGCTTAATGTTTTCATGATTTTTCCTTTTAATTAGTAATGATTGCATAGATAATTATTAATACTCCTTCATATTAGACGCATGTTATTTTACCTCCATTTAAATCATAACAACATTTTTATTAACTCGATTAATTCATAGCACAGCAAAAGACTAAAAACTAATCGCTTTTTTTACCAATGCTTCATTTATCTGTCCATATTTTATCGTTTCATTTGGCGCTACATTAACAGCCTTTTCCTGTTGTAGTTGGGCAGGAACTATTAACTGCCAATTCTGAAAAGTCTAAGTGAACGTCGTATTGATAAAAGCAAATCCTATAGCGAGAGTAAAGATCGCTAATTGCAAAAATAATTTTGTTTTACTTTTCATGATTTATCCTCCTATTATTTTTTTAATATTTGATATGCGTGGCGGGCAAATAATCCCCGTATGTCTTTTTGGTAATTCTCAAGAATGCTTTTCCCAAGACCATTATAATCCCCACATTTATATAAAGCTCGGGCTAAAATAATTTCACGTAAAGCTTTTGTACGTTTATCAAGAGATGAGTTTTTAATTGGATTTTGCCCTTTTCCATCATTGCTCATTTGAGTAAAAGCATCTTTTATACTTTGCATAGCATGACCTTGCATTCTCGGTTTTTGAAGTAGTCTGTATAAAGACTTAGAAACTGAAGGATCCTTTAAATTTTCAAGGGCTAATGCCAGAGATCGATGGTGCGATAGGGTGACATTATCATTCAATTTTTCGACTAATTTTGAAAGCTCGGGTAAAACCGATATATCACCTGAATAACCTAAGGCCAAAATAATTCCATCGATAGGAGTTGGCAGGTGTGCAAAATCAGCCATACTGCCTTGAAATATTTTTTCGTCCCATTTCTCAAATTTGTCAATTTCTGCTATTAGAGTTGGAATACCTTCTGTTTCACCACATATTCCCAAAACTTGTGCATAAAGTAACTTGTTTTGTCCCATCGCTTTTTTATACTCATTTTTTATGACCGGGATGGCTTTCCCTTTATGCGATAAAATTATTGCCAATGAATGTCCAGCACTTTCGGGGTTGGTTGCAGCACCATAATGAATTACCGCTTTTTTTATTATCATTTTTGAAAAAGGAAAAGAGTCTTTCATTTTCAAAACTTCCGTCGAAAGATTACCTTTTTCAAC
>JAUVKG010000008.1 GCA_030596365.1 Chlamydiota bacterium
AAAACACGGAACACCGCTTTATATCTATAGTAAAAACTTCTTTGTTGAACAATATAAAACTTTAAGCTCGGTGCTTGATGAATTGAATTACATGATCTGTTTTGCGACAAAAGCTAACAGCAATCTCGCCGTTATAAAAACTTTCGCAGATCTTGGCTCGGGATTTGATATTGTTACATCAGGCGAATTATTTAGAATAGTTAAAGCTGGTGGAGATACAGCAAAAGTAGTTTTTTCCGGTGTTGGAAAAACAACTGAAGAAATAAAGTATGCCATTGAACAAAATATTTTATTCTTTAACGTTGAATCGGAAGTAGAACTTCAAAGAATAAATGAAATTGCCGGTGAATTAAACAAAAAAACACGGTTTTGTGTGCGTGTGAATCCGGATGTAGATCCAAAAACACATAAATACATTACTACCGGGAAAAGCGAAAATAAATTCGGCTTGGATTTTGAAGCGGCAAAAATTCTTTATAAACACGCGGAAAATTATAACAATGTTGAAGCCGTAGGTGTGCAAATGCATATTGGTTCGCAAATCACAACTACAGAACCTTTTGTTGCCGCAATTAAAAAATTGTCAAAATTAGTTGACGAATTGCGCGGGCAAGGCGTAAATGTTCAATATGCCGACATTGGCGGTGGATTAGGGATTACTTACAAAGATGAAACCCCTCCAACTCCTGAAGAATTTGCTGCTGCGGTAATTCCTGAACTAAAAAAAATTAAAGCAAAAATTATTTTTGAACCCGGAAGATTTCTTGTTGGTAACGGCGGAATAATGGTTACGGAAGTTCAGTACATAAAAAAAACTGCCATAAAAGAATTTGTTATTGTTGACGCGGGAATGAACGATTTATTGAGACCATCTTTGTATGAAGCTTATCACGAAATAATTACTGTAAAAGAAAGCGACAGCAAGAAAAAAGTAGATATTGTAGGTCCTATTTGTGAATCAAGCGATTTTTTCGGAAGAGAAAGAGAATTGCCCGAAGAAATTAAAAGCGGTGATTTTATAGCCTTGAAAAGCTGCGGCGCTTATGGATTTGTTATGGCATCAAATTATAACACCCGCCCTCGCGGAGCGGAAATAATGATTGATAGAGGAAAAGTAACAGTTGTGCGAAGAAAAGAGACGCTGGAGCAATTAATTGCTAACGAAACTTGAAAAAAAACAAAGATTATGTTATACTTTAAAGTGTAACTATTAATCTTAAAATATAATAAACAATGAATGGAACTTGCTCAATAAAACATTTAAGACAACATACACGAGAAATATTAGATCTTGTGGATGCCGGAAATGAAGTGCTGATAACTTATCGAGGAAAAAAGAAAGCAAAAGTTGTTCCGCTTTCTGTTGGGGAAAAAATGTTTGAAAACACAGCATTTGGAATATGGGCAGACAGGGAAGATATTAAAAAAAGCTCTAAAGAACATGTTCGCAATATAAGAAA
The DNA here is from genome assembly GCA_030596365.1 of Chlamydiota bacterium. Taxonomy (GTDB): domain Bacteria; phylum Auribacterota; class UBA3054; order UBA3054; family B51-G9; genus B51-G9. Next base: position 1,461 of record JAUVKG010000008.1, read on the forward strand.
AGGCCGTTACAATGATAATTGACACAGATATACTTATAGATTATTTTAGAGGAAAAGAGCACGCCAAAAAACAATTATTGAAAATTGAAAAAAGGTCAATAAGTATGGTAACTCAATTCGAATTGTTTCAGGGAGCAAGGAATAAAAAGGAATTAAACTTATTAAAACAATTTATTAGAGAATGGACTTTTAATGTATATTCAATTAATGAATTTATTTCTTTTGAAACGTTGTTTTTATTGGAAAAATATTCGCTTTCACATGGCTTAAAAATGGCAGATTCATTAATTGCCGCAACAGCAATTCATTATGATGAAGAACTGTTTACCGGAAATTATAAAGACTTTCAATTTATAAAAGAAATAAAAGTAAAGAAATATAAATGAAAATAAATTTTACTAAAATGCACGGTTGTGGAAATGATTTCGTTGTCATTGACGCAACAACTAATTTGCAGAACTGGCAGCCTTCGGTTAACGAAGCCGCTTTTCTGCTCGATAGACATTTCGGTATCGGCGGAGATCAACTGCTCGTTATATACCCTTCGAAAATTGCTGATATGAAAATGGTAATTTTTAATCCGGACGGTGGTGAAGTAGAAATGTGCGGTAACGGAATCCGCTGCTGCGCGCTTTATGCTAAAAATCACAAACTTGTTGATAAAAATGAAATAACTGTTGAAACGCTTGCAGGAATAATTAAACCTGTAATTGAAGACGAATGTGTTTGTGTTGATATGGGAGAACCGAAGTTAGAAGCTTCAGAAATTCCGGTTGCAGGTTATTCAGGGAAAATAATTAATGTTGAACCACCTGAAATTGAAAGTGATTTTCTTTTACCATTGATGAATTGTGTATCTATGGGAAATCCTCACACAATTTTCTTTGTTGATGACCTAAATGCTGTTCCGCTTGAAAAAGTCGGCAGAAAAGTCGAAAACAGTCCTGTTTTTCCAAATAAAACCAATGTTGAATTTGCACAGGTTTTAGACTTCAAAACGATAAAAATGCGCGTTTGGGAGCGTGGAGCAGGAATAACTCTGGCATGTGGCACAGGAGCTTGTGGCACGGTAGTTGCCGGTATTCTTTCAGGCAGGATTGAAAATGAGGCAACCGTAATGCTTGACGGCGGAGAACTAAACATTTCCTGGCAGGGAGAAGGAACACCTGTTTTCATGACAGGACCTGCAAAAGAAGTATTCAGCGGGGAGTTGGAAAAGTAACATAAGCGCATGCCCGGCGTATGGAGTATTGGAGTATTGGAGTAATGGAAAATACATAAATCTAAAATAAAAATCCCCCAACCCCCTTTAAAAAAGGGAGAATTAGTCCAATAATCCAGCAAACCAAATCGATAAAAAAATGGATAACGAAAGCAAAAAAGAAATGATTCTTAAATCTGACAGTATTCTAAAAGAATATAAAACAGGGGTGCTGCCACTTACTGTTTTGAAAAAAATTGATATTGAAATCCAAAACGGTGATTTTATAACTATTGTTGGTTCATCAGGTGCAGGGAAAAGCACTCTGCTTCATATTCTTGGCGCTTTAGACAGACCAACCGAAGGTAAAGTATATTACAAAGGCAATGATTTATACAAATTATCTGATAGTCATCGTGCTTTAATCAGAAACAATGATTTCGGTTTTGTTTTTCAGTTTTATCACTTAATGCCGGAATTTACAGCCCTGGAAAATATTATGATGCCGGGATTGATTTCCAGAAAAGAGAAAAAAGACCTAAAAAAAAACCGCGTTAAATTTGCTTGATGCAATCGGCTTGAAAGAAAGAGCAAAACACTTTCCTAACCAGCTTTCCGGCGGAGAACAGCAGAGAGTAGCGATTGCCCGTTCATTATTTAATCAGCCGAAAATTTTATTTGCGGATGAGCCGACAGGAAATCTTGATGAAAGTAGTAGTAACGTAGTAATAAATTTACTTCAAAAATTGCAAAAAGAATTAAATTTTGCATTAATAATGGTAACGCATAACACTGAACTTTCCGATCTTGGCACGACTAGATTAAAAATAAAGAATGGAATATTAATAACCAATTTATTAAAAACAGATAAATGAAAGGACCAAAAGTAAACATTAACGGTGAAATTTTCTCTCCGGAAGACGCAAAAATATCAGTTTTTGATCACGGACTTCTTTATGGCGATGGTGTTTTTGAAGGAATTCGTTTTTATAACGGAAGAATTTTTAAATTTGATGAACATATAAATCGCTTAGATGAATCAGCACGGCATATTATTTTAAAATTACCATCGTCATTAGATGAAATTAAACAGGAAACCATTAAAACCATTAAAGCTACCGGAATGGAAAATGGATATATTCGCCTGATAGTAACTCGTGGTATTGGTACACTTGGTATAAGCCCATATACATGCCCAAAAGCTCAATTAATAATAATTGTTGATACTATTTCTCTTTATCCTGAAAAACTTTATAAAACCGGGATGGAAATAATTACTGTGCCCACTCAAAGAAATATGTCGGAAGCAGTATCTCCACGAGTAAAATCATTAAATTATCTTAATAATGTACTTGCAAAAATAGAAGCAGTAAATTCCGGTTTTGAAGAGGCGATAATGCTTAATAAATATGGTTTTGTAGCGGAATGCACCGGTGATAATATTTTTATAGTTAAAAACAGAAAAGTTATGACTCCACCGGCGTATATGGGGGCTCTTGAAGGTATAACAAGAAATACAGTTATGGAAATAGCAACGGAAATGGAAGTGAAAATGAACATTTCTGTGAAGCAAAGGGTAATGTCAAGACATGATGTTTTTTCTTCCGACGAATGTTTTCTTACAGGAACTGCAGCAGAAGTTATTCCGGTAACAAAAGTTGATGGTCGGCCTATCGGAACCGGCGAAGTTGGAGAGATCACAGAAACATTAAGAAAAGCATTTATAGAACTTACACAAACCACCGGAACACCAATAAACCAATAATGATCTGTTCATTTTGTAATAAAAACGAAGCGACAATTCATTTTACAGAAATAATTAACAGTAAAATGGAAGAAACACATATGTGTGAAGAATGTGCTTTGAAAAAAGGAATTGAAACATCTCTTCCATTTTCATTTGGTGATATTCTTTCGGCTATAACCAAAGGTATTGAAAATATTAATCAGTTTGAAAACGCAGATTTTCTTGAAAATCCCGAATGTTCATCCTGTGGTTTGACTATAAAAGATTTCATTAAACAAGGACGACTGGGTTGCCCGGAATGTTATGAAGCGTTTGCTGACGCATTAAAAAATATAATCAAAAATGTTCAAAAATCACCTAATCACACAGGGAAAAATCCGAAAATTTTTCCAAGACCCAAAGATGCGAAACGTAGAATTGCTGAACTTGAAAAAAAATTAAATGAAGCTGTGGTTGAAGAACGTTATGAGGATTGCGTTGCTTTTAGAGATGAAATTAAACGCTTAAAACAATCTACAGAGAGCGTTCAGAATGTTTGAAGAAATGATTCATCACAGACCACCATGGCTCGTTACTCCTCCGAGTACAAAACCCATTGCGATAAGTTCACGTATCAGACTTGCCAGGAATATGAGCGATCTACCTTTCCCGGGTCGTTGTACTGATGAACAGCGCAACGAAGTGATTTCACGTGTTTCAAAAGCTGCGGAAAAAACTGTTTTGCTTCAAAAAGCGGAAGTATTAAGGTTAGATTCTTTATCGCCAATTGACAGACAGTTTCTTGTTGAAAGGCATCTTGTAAGCCCTGAATTTGTGCAGCAAGAGGCTCCGGCAGCTGTTATCATCAGCAATGACGAAACTTGTAGTCTGATGATTAATGAAGAAGATCATATTCGTATGCAAATTCTTCGTTCTGAGTTAAACCTTGAAGAAGCGTGGGAAATGATTAATAAATTTGACAGTGACCTTGAAAAATCACTCCCTTATGCTTTTTCTTCAAAATATGGTTATTTAACAGCCTGCCCGACAAATGTTGGTACAGGTCTTCGAGCTTCAACTATGCTCCACTTACCCGCGCTTGTTCATGAACATAAAATTGGAAGCGTTATGTCAGCAGTTGGAAAAATAGGTATAGCCGTGCGAGGGCTTTATGGTGAAAGCAGTGATTCTAAAGGAAATATGTTTCAAATTTCAAATCAAGTAACTTTAGGGCAAGATGAAGAAAATATTGTAAACCAGCTTCATCAAATTGTTTTAAGAATTGTTGAACATGAAAATAAACTTCGTGGAACTTTAATTGCAAATAAACCTCACCAGATAAAAAATGATGTTGGACGCGCATACGGAACGCTTAAATATGCAGAAATTCTAACAAGTGAAGAAGCAACGGAATTATTATCATCTCTGCTTATCGGCGTTGATTTACAGGTTTTTGATGAAGTTGACAGAACAGTTGTTAATGAACTGTTAATTGATATTCAACCCGCTCATTTACAAAAAATGAAAGGTAAAAATTTGACTGCTGAACAGCGGAATCTTTACCGTGCGAAAATTATAAGAAAACGTTTATAAAAAAAATGAATATAATTATTGCTACTCATAATTACGGGAAGTTAAGTGAAATGAATTTTTTGTTTAAGGAATTTATTCCTGAAACGTATAATATAAATTTATTATCACTTAATAAATATACTGATATACCGGAAGTTTTAGAAGATGGTTCGACTTTTCAGGCTAATGCTGAAAAAAAAGCCCTGTTTACTGCAAATTATACAGGGGAAATGGTGATTGCAGATGATTCCGGACTAGTGGTAGACGCATTAAATGGAGAACCGGGAATTTTTTCATCAAGGTATGCCGGAGAAAATGCAACTGATGAAGAAAACAATGAAAAGCTTCTCGAAAAGCTAAATAATGTTTCGAAAGATTCTCGTACCGCGCATTTTGTTTGTGTAATCGCAATCGCTATGCCAAACAATTTGCTTGGTACTTTTGAAGGAAGATGCAACGGAATAATGGGGACAACACCAAAAGGAGATAACGGTTTCGGTTACGACCCGTTATTTATAAGAACCGACACAGGAAAAACTTTTGCGGAATTACCTCATGATGTTAAAAATAGAATTTCACATCGCATGCATGCATTTGAAAAAGCAGCAGCGAGTATTGAAAATAACATAAAATTAATGGAACAAAAATTATAACCATAGCAAACATTATAAAATGAGTGAAACAAAACGAAAACGTCTTATTACAAAAACAATTAATAAATGCGTTAAAACAGCAAAAAAAACAGGTTTTCTTACCTGGGAACAGTTTAATGATATTATCCCGGAAGATATTCCTTTTAAGGAACTTGAATTACTTCAGGTTGCTATTCAAAATGGTCTGGCAAAGAAAAATATTGAAATTCATGATAAAGCTTCTCAACAAGGTCCCGGAACAGAAGGCGAAGAAGAAATTTCAAATGAAAAATTTAATGCTGAATTAAAACAATTACAAATGAACCAGCATCTTGATGATCCGGTGAAAATTTATCTTAAGCAAATGGGAAGAGTTCCTTTGCTGCCAAGGTCTCAGGAAGTTTCAATATCGAAAGAAATTGAAAAGGCAAAGAAAAATATCAGAAAATATGTTTTTCGATTTGGAAATGTTGCTAAAGAAACTCTCGAATTAAGTGACCAATTATTGGAAGGTGCTGAACGATTTGACCATATTGTTGCTGAAAACACAAGGAAAAAATTAATAAGCCGGGATAATTATATTCGTTATATGAAACCGAAAAGACGGCAAATTCGCGATCTTGACAGGCAACTCAGAGTTTTATACTCGCGTTTACAACGGGATACAATTCGAGCAAAAGAACGTAATAAATTAGAGAAAGAGAAAAATGAAAAAGATGAATCGCTTATAAATTTAATGAAAAAACTTGATTTTAAACAATCTATTATTGAAGAATTTGCTGAGATGCTCCTTATTTTGCACGATAAAGCAAAAGAATCAGAACAAGTTATTCTCGACCTGCAAGCTTCTGACAGAAGAGGAATAAAAAAACGTGTTGCACAGGAAGAAGCCAGAATTGCCGCTATTGAAAGACAATGCCGTATGCCGGCTAAAGATATTTATAGAAATATAAGCCACTTGAAAAAATGGACAGATGTTTCGAAAATTGAAAAAAGCAAAATGGTTGAAGCTAATCTTAGATTAGTTGTCAGCGTAGCTAAAAAATATATTAATCATGGTATGGATTTCCTAGACCTGATTCAGGAAGGTAATGCAGGACTGATGAAAGCAGTTGATAAATTTGAACACCAACGCGGCTTTAAATTTTCCACATACGCTACATGGTGGATCCGCCAGTCAGTTACAAGAGCTATTGCCGACCATGCCCGAACAATCCGAATTCCTGTTCATATGATTGAAACGATCAACAAATTAAGACGGTCTTCAAAACAGTTTGTTCAAAAAACCGGTATGGAGCCTTCACCGGAAGATATTGCTCATGAAGTAGAAGCAACAGCCGGTAAAGTCCACGGAATTTTAAAAATTGCACAATCTCCGATTTCGCTTCAGACACCTATTGGAGATGGTAACGACAGTACTTTTGGTGATTTTATTGAGGATAAAAGCGCGGAAAGCCCTCTTTCGTCTGCAAATTATGATCTCCTTCGCGAACAGATTATGATGGTTCTTGATACCCTTAACGAAAGAGAGAAAAAAGTTATTATGCTGCGATTCGGCATTAAATATGGACCACCAAAAACTCTTGAAGAAGTGGGTAAAGTATTTAATGTAACTCGCGAACGTGTAAGACAAATTGAATCAAAAGCGCTTAAAAAATTACGCCAGCCTCTTCGCAGCAGGCATATTGAACATTTCTTTAATGAAATGGAATGAAAATTATTTTGGATTTATGATTTATGATTTTGGATTTTTAATCCATTCAACTCCCCTCCAATTCCCCTCTTGAGAGGACCATGCGATTCCGCGTGCCCTGGGGAAGAGCGGAGTGGTATAATCCGCCGCTCCAATAATCCAATAATCCAATAATCCACCGCTCCACCAATCCATAAGCAAGATGCTTATGCTACTTTTCTAATACATTGACCTCTGGCGCCTGTATGCCTGATCGTTGACCGTAAAAGTATCTAAACAAGACTGTGTCATAGGATAATATCTAAAATTAGCAAGCGGAAGAAAAGGACCCATTGCATATCCCGGAATATAAAATACTAATTGAACAATTGACGCTTCATTATATTCATAATTGAAACTTGACTTTGTATATGCTTCGGCGCCGTCTCCCTGGGCAATAAGCGCAGCAGACATATATCCCATAACTTGAAACGGAACAATAACAGTGTCTCCCATTACAGCAAACGGGAAGGCAGCTCCGGCGGCAAGTTTAGAACCTTCAGCGGAAGAATTTATTAATAAAATTCCTACACAGCATATTGGAATAACGAATCGTGATATAAATTTATGTATTTTCAGCATATTAAAATAATCGTGGTATAATTTATAAATATTTTTTTACGGAAGCGGTTTAACTTTTACTTGAATTTCAAAATATTTGTTTAAAATTCTACGTAAATCACCATTTTGCCGTGCGTGATTTATTATTTTGTTTAATCGGTGATACAAATAATCAGAACTTCTTTTTTTAGACATCGCCCACGCAAGACGATCATTTGAAAGCAACCACGGAAGAGCTGATAAATCGTTATTATCATTCGCGACTTTCAAAACAAAAGGAGCGTCATCAACGAAAACCTCAATTTTTCCTGATTTCAACGCATCAATTCCCTGAGCAGCATTACTAAAAGTTTGACATGTTGCTTTTTTAGCATTTTCTTTAACAAAAGTTTCGCCGGTAGTATCGTCGATACACCCCACTTTAAAACTTCTATATACATTTGTGTAGGAATTAAATTTGTCAAAATCATTTTTTCTTACAATTGCCATTAAACCGCTATTCATGTAAGGCTCAACAAATCGCACGCGATCTTTTCTAATATCCGCGTCGGACATACCTGACATAATGATATCAATTTTACCTTTTTCGACTTCTGGAATTAAGTTTTTAAAAGGCATAATTACATAATCTATTTTAGCGTCTAATTTTTTGCCGATATAATCTGCAAGTTCAGCTTCAATTCCACATATTTTATCACCTCTCTTATAAATTACCGGTGGATAATCAGGGCATACGCCAACGCGAATAACAGGAGTTCCATCAATATTTGACAAAGGACCTTTTGGTGTAGCAGAACATCCGAAAAGCAAAATCAATGCAGTAACAGATAGAATTGTTTGTTTAAAGAATTTCATATTCATTTTTTCTCCATATTTGTGTTTTAAATAATTATCTGGTATCATTATACCTATTAAGGCGTTGTTTTGTCAATGCTTAAACTTATTTTAATAGGAGATTTATATGAAATATTCAGAAGCTAAACAAGGGAGAATCTTTGTTATCAGACTTGAAGATGGTGATTGCCTTCACGAAAAAATAGAGAACTTCGCAAAAGAAAAATATATAAACGCAGCTTCGCTAATCGCTGTCGGCGGCGCTGATGAAGGAAGTAAACTTGTCGTCGGACCGGAAAACGGAAGAAGTACTCCGGTAGTTCCTATGGAAACAGTTTTGAATAATGTTTACGAAATTGCCGGTACAGGAACACTGTTCCCGGATGATGACGGAAATCCCATTCTTCATATGCATATCGCTTGCGGAAGAAAAACGGATTCAATTACAGGTTGTGTTCGCCGTGGAGTAAAGGTATGGCACGTTATGGAAATAGTTTTAACAGAGCTTACAGAAACATCAGCTGTTCGCGTGTTAGATCAAATAACAGGATTTGAACTATTACAACCATAAACTCTGATTTACGGCACTATGCCGTGGCAGTCTTCATTCGCCTGCGTTGAATGAAGAATGGTGGAGGCGGCGGGAATCGAACCCGCGTCCTGAACATCTATCCATGCCATGTCTACATGCATAGTCGGTATATTGATGTTTAATCCATTGGCTGCCAGCCGACAGGCCACCGCAAGACGAGTTTACCTATTGTTTTACTTTATTGCCGATAGACAGAACAGTAAAGCTAGCCCGTAAGTCGTCGCCCCTTCATCATTGACAGGCAGCAATGATGAGAGACGCGTTGCTCTAAATTAAGCAGCGAGTGCGAAGTTGTTGTTCGCATTTGTTGTTTTGTCTGATTGATAACGCGGCCATCAGACTTCCGCGACACGCAACGGCACGGCCTCGACTCCAGTCGAACCCGGGGCGCCCCCATATCAAAGAACATTGGTTAAGGATTATAAATCCAACCTATTAACTAATTATACCAGTTATGAGAATAAAAAGCAAAGTTATAAAGTAATATAAGCTTCCAGCTTACAAATAATATCTTGTTATAAATTAATTAATATGCTAACCTAAACAATGCAACAACGGCGACTGACGGATCAAAGCAGGATGCTTTGATTACACTAAACTCTAATAAAATCAAAAGCAAGAACCAGGCATACGCCGGTCACGTGCTTTTGTTACTTTAACAAGGAAAGAATTGTGTTGATGTTTTTTTGAGTTGCACCTTGCTGTGAGCGGATATAATTTTGTCCGTTAATAACCATTTGTGTAGTTATTTCAGAGTTGTTCCAGAGATCAATAACCGTTTTTGTAAGATCGTTTTCATCGGTTACAATTTTTGCGCCGCCGTGTGATGCGAGCACATCAGCAATACCTCTAAAATTTCCTGTATATTTACCGTAAATCACTGGTAAACCAAGCCCCACCGGCTCAATCATATTTTGTCCTCCACCGGGTTTGAGTAAACTTTTACCGACATAAACTATTTTTGCAAGAGTATAGAGTCGAGCAAGTTCACCAACCGTATCAAGAATAAAAATCTGTGTTTCGGGATTGTCAAATTTTTCACCTTTACTTCTTTGCCGTGGAATAAAACCGCGTGAAGAAACAAGTTTTGCGATGTCGGCGCCTCGTTCAGGATGACGTGGAACGATAATCAGCGCAGCATCGGGAAATTTTTCACGTAATTTTTCAAAAATATTTATAGCGATAGGATCTTCTCTACCGGTTTTTTCCAAAGCCGCAGCGAGAAAGACAGGAGTCCCCGGCTTAAGCGACAATTCATTTAAAAATTCGGTATCCGGAGTTGGTTTCTCAATAATTTTAGCCGAATCAAATTTAATGTTTCCAATAATAGAAACTTTATTTTTATCTGCACCAATACCCATAATTCGTTCGGCGTCGTGATCGGTTTGCATGTTAAAACGCGTAAAATTTTGCAAAACGTTTTTGATAAACGGCTTAACAAGTTTATATCTTGAAAATGATTTTTCTGAAATCCTGCCGTTTGCCAGAACGAGTGGAATGTCGTATTTTGACAGTCCATAAACGAAATTCGGCCAGATTTCTGTTTCGACAATTACAGCGATTTTTGGATTAACCAAATTAATAATTCTATTCATAACCGGCCTGAATTCAGTAGGAAAGAAAATTAGAACATCATCATCAGTGAGTTTTTTTGATGCAACTTCATATCCGGTTAAAGTAGTTACTGAAACAACAAATTGATGACCGGGGCAAAGTGGTTTTAATTTTTCAATTAAAGTTGACGCGAGGTTGAATTCACCTACTGATACGGCGTGAATCCAGATGTTAGGTTTCCTTTGCAGTTTGTTTTTTATATTATTGGAAATAAAACCTGATCGGCGAAGGAAACTCAAACGGTACTTTCTTTTTGCAAGGACATAGGGAAGCCACACGGGAAGAGTTATTCCCGCAGCAATAGAACCGATGATGTTATAAGCAGTACTGTAGAAAGGCATTGTAGTTCACTAATCGCGCTTTAGCGCGAATTGCGCTGAGGCGCAATGGTGTTCGGTAATTGGTATTCGGTAACCAGTAATCAGTAATCAATTATTCGTTATTAATTATTTTTCCACCTATTAACTAATAACTAATAACTATTAACAATTATTCGTTATTCGCCTTAAACGGCAAATGAAAAAAAACAAGAATCCGGTTAGTGAGGAAATAAATAAACCGGGTTCGGGTACAATCGTAAACGGATTGTCAAAAAATATTCTGCTGTTCGTAAACGAACAACTGTCCACGACCTCGAAACGTAAATAGTAATTTGCATCAGGAAGAGAAGCCGGAACATACCAATCAGTTTGTCCAAGGACATTTTGAATATTACTTCCTATTGTAGCAACTTTATTTGTAGTATCAGCCGAAAGCACAGTAATTTCTGTGATTGTTACATTGGTACCATCGAAATCGTCTGTAATGCCGCTAACCCGCCAGACAATGCTTGTAAAGGATGATTCCAGAAATTCACTTCCGGCAGCAGGAATTAGAAGAGCGTCTGACGCGATTTGCGGTGGAGCTGATAAAACCATACCGGTACTTCCGTATACCACGTAAGATTCTCCCGCCGCACCTACACCGTATGGATCAGCATAAGGAGCACCAATAATAATATCATCAATTCCATCACTATTCATATCTCCAGCACCGCTAACCGAATATCCGCTATTATCAGCGTCGTCAATTCCATTGAATTGAATTCCGTTAGAACTATTAAGTGATGAAAGTTCAAATGCTGCCGGAAATTCATTAGTACGACCATATATCAAATATGACTCACCTGCACTGGTTGTTTTATTGCACGGCCGGGCATTTTCCGCACCGATGATGATATCATCAATTCCATCTCCATTCGCGTCGCCTGCGTCACTTACGGAGCATCCGCTATAGCTGGCGAACCCGTACCCGTTAATTTGAAATCCGTTAGTTCCGTCAAGCGAGGAAAATTCAAACGCTGCGGGAAAAGCGTTAGTCCGGCCATACACCACATAAGATTCTCCGGAAGATATACCCTGCCCCGGAGCTCCGATAATGATATCATCAATTCCATCGTTATTCAAATCTCCCGCTCCGCTCACGGAATATCCGCATCTGTCACTGGCATCAATCCCGTTAAGTAGAAATCCATTGGCACCGTTAAGGTCGGAAAGTAAAATTCTCCAGCTGAAATTATTTGTCTGGCCAAACACTACATAAGATTTACCCGCAAAAAGCCTTTCGTCCGGACTTCCCCGATATGCTCCTATAATTACATCATTAATTCCATCGTTATTTACATCTCCCGCGCCACTCACTGAGCATCCGCTATAAGCCAGGTTTTCTGTTCCGGCGATTCGGAAACCATTCGTGCCGTTAAGAGAAGACAGTTCGAATGTTGTTGAATAATTATCTGCCCGGCCATATACAACATATGATTCTCCTGCTGCGGAGGAAACATTATGTGCGCCGATGATAATATCATCTACTCCATCATTGTTCACATCTCCCGCACCGCTTACGGAAGATGCGCACAATCCTAACGCGGTAATGCCATTTAGTTGAAATCCGTTAGTTCCGTTAATCGAGTCGAGTTCGAACACTGCAGGAAAGCCGTTTGTGCAGCCGTATATTACATAGGCTTCGCCTGCTTGACTCTTACCACCTGGATCGGCCCCGGGAGCACCGATAATTATATCATCTACTCCATCATCGTTCACATCACCTGCGTCGCTCACTGAAAAGCCGCTTTGATCCCCGTCATCAATGCCAATAATTTTGAATCCATTATTGCCGTTAAGCTCGAAAGCATCGAGTGGCGAGGAAAATCTATTGGAAGAACCATATATAACATAAGATTCTCCCATATTATTTATTCCGCCTGAATCGGCTGCATATGCGCCAATGATGACATCATCCAATCCATCGCCATTCACATCGCCCGCACCGCTAACAGCATATCCGCTCATACCGTTAGTGCCGTTAATCTGAAACCCGTTAGTTCCGTTAAGGGTTGACAATTCGACCATTGCCCTCGAAGCGAAGACATTTCCAATATTCAGCAGAAAAAACAAGCTAATTGCTCCAATGACAATGCGGATATTTATACAGTTTGATATTCTTTCGAGAGATGTAATGTTCATTATAAACGTCCTCACAAAAATTATTAATAATATTATTTACCTTTCGACTTTAAAGTTTATCACAAGAATTATGTTTTGTCAAGGAATAACAAATTGCAAAAAGAAGGATTATCTGGTAAAATTAAATTATTGTTTACTTAGTGTTTGACCGAAAACCTCTTATTTTTGCATGCCGCCTATTTTGGAAGGCAGGATGCTTCAAATCCTGTTTGCATGCCTTGGGGCATGGATACAGGATTTGAAGTGGTATGACACCAAAAGAGGCGGCACCGGTATTCCGGTCGAAAATGCGAATTGAGGGGTTTTCGGTCAGACACTACTTTAAGTTCAGCGATTAAATAAAATTCAATGAAAAAAATAAAACAATATTTTATTCCTGCTCTGATAATCATTATGGCAGTTGCACTTGCTGTAACGATGTTTTCAACATTAATTTATCAATATAAACGCAGCCGTGAAGATTTGGTGGAATTATCGTCACAGCAAGCCGGAATTGTACTTCATACAGTTATAGTTGGCATTCAGACAACATCAGGAATCCGGAAGCGTCTTCACAACGAAAACATTGAAACAAATACGGTTATTAAGGTATTAAAAGAATACGGTACCGGAGCATTAATACAAAAGTTTGAGAAACCGGGTTCGATATATTATATTGTCTGTCAGGATGAAAAACAAATTATAGCCGCAACGAAAGGAGTAAAAGAATTAAACAGTATTTGGTCGGATATATTTTTAAGTGATGCGTTTAGTAAAGAAGAGATGTCACATAGGATTTTACCCGGTAAAAAATATCATTTTGAAACCGTGTGCCCGTTTAGAATAAATGGTAAAAAATATCTTTTAAGAGTCTGCTTTAAAATAGAGTCTATTCGTACTTTGGAAATACATCTTATCAGGCGGCTTACATTACAGGGATCTGTTTTTGTCTTTATAATTATTATACTTGTTTTGTATTTTATAAATATTCACAGTAACAGACTCCTTGCACGCGAACATGATAAAATGATGGCCGAAGTTGAAAGAATTCAACAACAATTGAGGCAGCAGGAACGTACCGCCGCAATGAGTCAGCTTGCAGTCGGAATAGCGCATGAAATCAGGAATCCGTTAAACGCCATACAGATTCTTACACAAAGAATGGAAAGGGAGATTGAGCCGGGCGAAGCATACAAGCAAAAGTTTACTCAATTCACGCGAATAATACGAGAAGAAATAAAGAGATTAAATGAAATCATAAAACAATTTAATGATTTTTCTTTAGCCAAGCAACCGAAATTTAAAGAATGTAATCCTGTAAATATTACAAAAGATATTGTTTTACTTGAAAGCGGAGTAGCACAGCAAAAAAACATAAGAATAAAATTTATAGAAAATAAAAATCCGGTTTCAATTAAAGCTGACAGTTATCTCTTAAAACAAGCATTGGTGAATGTTATTAAAAATGCTATCGAGGCAACGCCAGGCCATGGAGAAATAATAATCTCTGTTTCTCAAAATAACAAACAAACAGATTTTATAGTTGAAGATAATGGTGCCGGAATGACTGAAGATGAACTCGAAAAAGCTTTTGATTTATATTTCTCAACAAAAGACCATGGAACAGGATTGGGCCTCGCTATCACCAGAAGAATAATTGATCAGCACAACGGCGAAATAATAATTCAGTCGCGCGAAGCGAAAGGAACGATAGTTACAATCAGAATACCTAACAGGAGGAAGAATGAATCTATTGGTAATTGATGATGAAAAAACACAACGGGATTCTCTAACAGGTTTTCTTGAACATATCGGTTATAATGTTATATCCGCGGAAACAGGACAAAAAGGATTGGATTTACTTAAAAAATCAAGCGTTCAGGTTGTTATTTCAGACTTTAGAATGCCGGGGTTGGATGGACTTCGTGTTGTAGAAGAAGTAAAAAAAATAGATCCTTCAATACTCGTTATTTTAATTACCGCTTATGGAGATGTTGATCTTGCGGTTAGTGTGATGAAAGCCGGTGCTTATGATTTTCTTACAAAGCCGATAGATCTTGACGAAATTGAAGTTATTCTCAGTCGTGCCGAAGAACAATTTTACATATTAGAAGAAAATAAAATGTTTAGAGAAATTCTTCATCAAAACGCTTCATTCAGTAATATTGTCTCTGTAAGTTCTCAAATGGAAAATGTATTGAATCTTTGTGCACGCGTTGCTTCAGGAACAAGCAGTATTTTAATTGTGGGCGAAACCGGCGTTGGAAAAGAACTTATTGCACGCGCAATCCATTTTGCAAGTCTGAGAAAAGATAAACCTTTTGTTGCGGTAAATTGTTCGGCTTTAAATGAACATCTTTTGGAAAGTGAACTCTTCGGGCATGAAAAAGGAGCGTTCACAGGAGCTGTAAATGCTCATGCGGGACGTTTTGAAATAGCACATGGCGGAACGATTTTTTTTGATGAAATAGGTGATATGCCTTTAAGTGTTCAGGTGAAACTTTTGCGCGCTTTGCAGGAACGTGTTGTTGAACGTGTTGGCAGTACACAAACGATAAAAGTTAATGTCAGAGTTATTACAGCAACCCACCGTAACCTTGAAAAACTAATTGAGGAAAATCGCTTTAGGAGAGATTTATATTATAGATTAAATGTTGTTTCTATTTATATTCCGCCCTTGCGTGAAAGAAGAGAAGATATCCTTGTTCTTGCTGTAGCGTTTCTCTCAAAATATTCAAAAGAAAATCACAGAGAAATTAAAGGCTTTAACCAGAATGCAATTGAATTATTAACAAGATACAATTATCCGGGAAATGTTAGAGAACTTGAAAACGCAATAGAAAGAGCCGTTCTGCTTACCCGGTCAGAGTATATTGAACCGAAAGATTTACCTGACACGATTAAAAAAACAATAAACGGAAATTTTACCGGTGATACAATTACTTTACCCGTTAACGGTAATATGCCGGAAATGGTTGAACGATTGGAAAAACAAATGCTTCTCAGCGCTTTGGAAAAATGTAACGGAAATCAATCACGTGCAGCGAGTGAATTAGGAATTTCGGAAAAGAGTGTACGAGACAGGATGAAAAAATGGAATATTCCAACTTCAAGGGAGAAATAATCATTTTTCGAGCAAAACTTAATTAGGTTTTGTATACCATTTACTGACCTCTGCGATAAAGTAACGCGCAAAACGCGATCATACCAAACATTATCCCCATTTCCGGAATTATATAAATATAATTTGTATAGGTTGTTGTATCGGTTATATATCCTGCTGCCGAACTATTTTTATCAACTTTTAACGTAACGTTATAAAATCCGGGAGAATTGTAAGAATGAGCCGGCGATGATCCATTTATAATAAATATGTTTGTATCACCAAAATTCCAATAATAATTATCAGGAGTTCTTAATCCTGTGCTTTGAAATTGTATTTGTTCGCCGGCATTAGCAGAAAATTTATCTGCGGTAAAATCAGCTGTTACAATATCCCATCCGGAATCGCCATCCAGCCAGCTTACCCTTCCTGAAATCCATTGTTTCATCCAGGTAATTTCCTGTTCATAAGTATTGGCAATATACCAGTTCGGCCACACATAAGTTCCCAGAATAGGCCAGCGGGTAAAATTTCTGTCAGCCGCTTCATCAATCAGTTCAACATTACTATCTACAAGTGCGAGTAAATTACTTGTGGTAAAGGGATTTTTTCTTAATTCCATCCATCTCAAAGCGCACAATCTAATAAAATTCGGATCTCCCAGAAATTCTCTCCACCAGAACGGACTATAGGAAACATACCACCCGCTTGTCATCCATCCGTCAAGATAATTAGCATTTCCGAAAGAAAGGTTATAATCCCACTGCGGGCTCATAAAGAGTTTTTTGTTTCTATCTTTATACATATAAGAACTTATCCTAAAACCATCAATGTTTTTTGTAAACTGTACATGAACATAGTTGTCAACAAAAGAATTAACATCAACATATTGTTCCGCTGCCGCAACAACTTCATTTGGAGCGGCGCTCAAAATAGCGTTTTCGAAAAGGTTTAAATAATTTAAAAGCCAGGTACGTTGTTCAGAGGTTATATCCCAATATTTGGGATAAACGTAAGACAACGTAGCTCCACCCGCGGTATAAAAATAAGCCGAAGAAGGGTCACCATCAGTTTTATCATTTTTTATAATATAACCGCCTGAAATTTCAGGTTCTGTATTTTGATACGGCTCTAATTTATCTATATCAATCCTGTCTTTAGAGCGGGATAATTTTTCTATTAACAGATAAACACCATTATATGAACCATTCAATATTACTTCGCAAAATTTTGTACGCGGAGCATAAGCGATCATTTGTCGTTCAGTAAAATAAGCAAGCGCGTTCCGCATTAGAGATTTGTCGCTGTAAGGACCGTTCAACACCCAGTCGCTTTCTGCCGGTAAACCCAGCATAGAAATTTCTATTTGCTCATTATCATCATTTCGTGCTTCGATACCATATTGTTTTTTTGGAAATCCCATAGAAGATTTTCCGCGGAGTTCAATGCCTATTCCGCCATCGTAATCATTAAACGGGTCAGTAACAAAATTAGTTCCACCGGTTTGATCCCAAATAACTCCCATTCGCGCGGTAATTTTAGGTTCATCAGGAATGTACTGCCCAAGTGAATCTAAAACTATTATCGGTAAAGTTGAAGAAGATAACACACCTGACGGCAATCCTGAATAATATTTATGACCGATAGTTCTGCCCGGTAAAGAATCAATGTCGAATACCCGTGCTTTTAACAGTGTAGTTGAAGTTATTGTTCCCGGTCCGGAATATAATGTGGAAGATTCAGTTGGAGTGCTACCATTGGTAGTATATCGAATTTCTGC
>JAUVKG010000129.1 GCA_030596365.1 Chlamydiota bacterium
AATTAATTTCTGATGGTGCCGGAGCGATAATGTACGTATCATCAGAGATGATAAAAAGAGAAAATCTCATAAATTTTGACACTGAAGATTTTGTAAATTATCCAAGGTCAATTATGACTGTAAAAGTAGCGTGTATGATTACAGAGAGTCCCGATTCCGACACGCTGCGTCTTAGTTTAAGATCAAAGACACAGGATTTTGACGTTAGTAAACTTGCAAAATTGTTTAACGGCGGCGGTCACAAATGCGCTTCGGGAGCAAGGATAAAAGAAACATTAACGGAATTTATTCCAAGATTAAAGAAGGAACTTGAGAATTTTCTCAAAACAGCACACAATAAACTTTCTAAGTAAAATTTAACATTAAACAAATAATAAAATGGAAAACGTAGTTATTATCGGTTCAGGACCCGCAGGACTTACCGCGGCAATTTATACCGCTCGCGCGGCACTCTCCCCTATTGTTTTTGAAGGCGCCACACCCGGCGGACAGTTAATGGTTTCTCTTGAAGTCGAGAATTTTCCGGGAATTCCGGAAACAATTCACGGCGCGGTTCTTATGCAAAATATTAAACAACAGGCGGAAAATTTTGGAACAGGATTTATAACTGAAGACGTTCAAAATGTCGAAAAAAAAGACGGCTATTTTGAAATTACTGCTCCATCAGGAATAATTAAAACAAAAACTGTAATTGCCGCGACTGGCGCAACTGCACGCCGGCTGAATATCCCTACTGAAGATAAATTCTACGGACGAGGTGTTTCCGGCTGCGCGACCTGTGACGGCGCGTTTTTCAGAGATAAAAACGTTGTAGTTGTCGGTGGTGGAAATACAGCTATAGAAGACGCGCATTTTCTTACACGATTCGCGAAAAAAGTAACGATCATTCATCGTCGTGATTATCTCCGCGCTTCTCAGGCAGAGCTCGAAAAAGTCAAAAGCAATCCTAAAGTTGAGTGGCTGATCCCCTATGTCGTTCAGGAAATTCTCGGTGAAAATACTGTTACAGGCGCAATGTTGAAAAATAATCTTACAGGTGAGACTATGCAGATTGCATGCGATGGTATTTTTGTTGCCATAGGACACGATCCGCAAACTTCACTTTTTGCTGATCTTGCTGAACTGGACGATCAGAAATTCATTATCACGAGAGCAAAAACTACAGAAACAAAGACTCCCGGACTTTTCGCGGCCGGCGATGTTATGGACCCGGTTTATAAACAAGCTGTTACAGCTGCCGGCAACGGCTGTAAAGCCGCACTTGACGCTCAGAAGTATATTGAGAATTTAGAGTAACACAAGCACGTGACCGGCGTATGTCTGGTTCTTGCTTGTGGATTATTGGATTGATGGATTGATGGATTATTGGATTTATGGATTGATGGAGTGGAGGGACGCTGTCCCCAGCGTCCTAATTGGAGTGGTGAGTGGTGGAGTAAATTAAATAACAAAATTCAAATAATAAATTACAAATAAATACTAATTTCAAAAGAACAAAACCTAAACCGGCACGATGATTGAATTAAAAAAAATAACAGATTATCTCGATGAGTATTTAAACATCAATGCATTCAAAGATTATAGCCAGAACGGCCTGCAAATCTCCGGTAAAAATCATGTAAAAAGAATTGTAGGACTCGTTGATGCTTCACTTGACGGTTTCATTGCCGCCGCGGATGCCAAAGCAGATATGGTAATTGTTCATCACGGACTTTTATGGGGTAAGCCCATCTCATTAACCGGGATTTTTTACGAAAGAGTTAAAACTCTTATTAATGATAATATATCTCTTTACGCCGCTCATCTTCCACTGGACGCACACTCAGAATCAGGCAATAATGCTCAACTTGCACATTTGCTCAACGCGGAAATAATTGACTGGTTTGCTGAATACGGCGGAAAGCCAATAGGCTGTGTCGCAAAATTCAGTAAAAAGCGCCTGTTAACAGAAGTAATTAATGAGCTTGATATCGCTATAAATACACAAACCCGTGTTTTTGATTTCGGCCCGGAAGAAATTCAAACCGTTGGTATAGTCAGCGGCGCCGCGTGCGACGCATTACCGGAAGCGGTTTTACAAAATGTTGATTTGTTTATCACCGGTGAGCCGAGATTATCTGCTTATCACGAAGCCCGGGAATTTAATATTAATGTTGCTTTTGCCGGTCATTATGCAACTGAATGTGTCGGTATACAGGCTCTTGTAAATCATTTACCGACTTTATTTGATGTTGAGAGTTTATTTATAGATGTGCCATGCGAAATTTAAAATTATGTCTGAACTTACAATTGAAATCACCCCTGAAGAAATCGAAGCGCCACCGATTGTTGCATATGGGTTTAATATATTTTTAAGCCGATTTTATTATTTTATTATTGTGGGTATATTACCGTTTATTGCTCTCGTTTTAACTTCTATAAGCGAGTATTCAATTAAAAACGCGGGTGTAGCTGCATGGATGTATGACAGCACATCTTTTTCCGTTTTCCAATTTCTAATTTATGCAATCCGCTTTTTCTCTTTCGGCGCAATGATCGCTGCATGGAGCTGGCTTGCCGGAGACATTATTTTCAGCGATCCGAAATCTTCAATACCTTCAATTTCTGATGCTGTAAATACTGCATGGAAACGAGCAATGCGAACTTCTTTTTCCACTTTTTTCACCTGGATGCTTATTACAATTTATGCTCAATTTGCATTGATTATATGCAAAGCAGTCTGGATAATATTTGTTCCTGCAGGATATATTGCGGCTTCAACAATCCTTATTTTAACGGCTTCATGGGCTATTATACCCGCCGCGGCATTGATTGGAAAGCTTATTTTTGCCATTCCACTGGTCATTTTTGAAGAAATGCCTTCACTGGCAGCTTTATCTTTTTCATCTAAGCTTGTTCCGTTTAAATATGTGATATGGAAATGGCCGATTATTTTATTTTGTGGATTTCTTTTGATTCTTACAATAGTTATTCCATCATGGACTTATATCGACTCTTTTGTAAATCTTATAACCGGTTCAGCCTCATCACCGGTGAATAATTTGAAAATTCAAATCACCGGTGCAGCATGGATGTTAATTACCGGTCCACTTGTTATTTCTATTTTAACGGCTTTTTACTTTATAAACAGTCCAAGATACTGGACAGATAATATTTCCAAACAGGAAAATCAAATTGAAAAAATAAAATAAAAATGACTGAATCAAAAAAAAGAATCCTTACAGGTGACAGACCAACCGGCCGACTGCATCTTGGTCACTACGTCGGCTCTCTGCAAAAACGCGCGGAATTACAAAATGAATTTGATACAATTCTTATTATCGCCGATTTGCACATGCTGACAACGAAACCGACTCGTGAGGGAATAGACAAAATCAGCGCAAATGTTCACGGAATGGTTCTCGATTATCTCGCTGCCGGAATTAACCCGGATAAAGTTACAATTTATCTTCAATCAATGATTCCTGAAATTTATGAATTGAATTTAATTCTTGAAAATCTCGTGACAGTTAACAGACTGAGCCGTCTTCCCTCCCTGAAAGAAATGGCGCACGCTGCTCATATTGATGACGAAGAAATGCCGTTTGGTTTACTTGGCTATCCGGTACCTCAAGCTGCTGACATACTTTTACCACGAGCCAATCTTGTACCTGTTGGTAAGGATAATATTTGCCATGTGGAAATCACGAGGGAAATTGCAAGAAGATTTAATAATCTTTACGGAGAAGTTTTTCCAGTTCCGGAACACATGGTTGGTGATGTACCTACACTTGTCGGCACGGATAACAAGGCTAAAATGTCAAAAAGTCTCGACAACTGTATCTTCCTTTCAGATGACAAAAATACTGTAAATAAAAAAGTACGCGGAATGTATACTGATCCAAAACGTGTTCGCGCGGATATTCCCGGAACAGTTGAAGGTAATCCTGTTTTTATTTATCACGACGCGTTCAATAGTAATAAAAATGAAGTAGATGACCTGAAACAACGTTATCAAACCGGAAATGTAGGTGATGGAGAAGTTAAGGATAAACTTGCCAAAGCAATTAATGAATTTCTTTCACCTATGCGGGAACGTCACGCAAAATACGAAGCGGAAAAAGGATTGGTTGAAACAATTGTAATGAATGGAACTGAACGTATGCGCAAAATCGCAACAGAAACTATGCGGGAAGTTAGAAAAGCCATGGGATTATCCGGCGCATGGAACCGCATAAGAAGATCCGCTGAAAAATACAGAAGCCGTAATCGGTAATCCGTGATCCGTGATCCGTGATCCGTGGTCCGTGGTCCGTGGTCCGTGGTCCGTGATCCGTGATCCGTGATCTGAAAATTGTGGAATTGAAGAATTGAAGAATTGAGAAATTGAAAAATTACCCAATTAATAAATTTTTAAATTATCAAACTAACATGAACATGTCAAAAACAGATACAGATACACAAACAAAGAATGTAGCTTACATGGGACCACCAACCTCATTCTCAAATCAGGCTGCGATTCAGCATTTTCAACAAAATGCAGATTTCGCTCCTTGCGAATCGATCTCCGATGTTTTTGAATCGGTTGAAAACGGTACTGTTGATTTTGGTGTAGTACCTGTTGAGAACTCAAATGAGGGAATGGTAAGTCATACTCTTGATATGTTTATAAAATCAAATGTCAAAATTGTTGCGGAAGTCTTCCTCGATATTCATTTAAATTTATTGAGTAATTCTGAACTTGATAAGATTACAACAATCTATACAATTCCAATCGCATTTGCTCAATGTAAAGAATGGTTCAGGAAAAATCTGCCGGACGTTAAGCATATTGACACTTACAGCACCGCCCATGCTGCTGAGATTGTATCTGAAAGAAAAGATTCTGCTGCAGTGGCAAGTAAATTAGCATCAGAAAAGTACGGGCTGAAATTTCTTGCACACTCGATAGAAGATTATGCTCAAAACACAACACGTTTTCTCATTATAAGCACTAAAGCATCATCCGAGGCATCGAACAGCAAGACGTCTCTACTTTTTGCTATTAAGGATTATGCCGGTGCGTTATATGATGCATTAAAACCGTTTTCGGAGGCGAAAATCAATCTTTCGAAAATAGAAAGCCGTCCAAACAAAGTTCAAGCGTGGGAATATTTCTTTTTTGTAGATTTAATTGGTCATATTGATAACGAAAATGTGTATAACGCTGTTAAACAGCTTAAAAAGCGCTGTGATTTCGTTAAAATTCTCGGTTCATATCCATATTATCCGAATGCATAATTAGTGCCTGACCGAAAACCCCGTTTTTTTGGACGGCGCCTATTTTGGATAGCAGAATTATTTTAATTCTGTGTTCATGCCTTAAGGCATGGATAAAGGATTTAAACCATTATGACACCAAAAGAGGTGCTGCCGATTTATCGGTCAAAAATGCAAATTATGTGGTGTTCGTTCAGGCACTAATAATTTTCAACGTGACTTTTTTTTGATTTTGTGGTAAAATATAATAAATAATAATTAAACAAACAGGAGATTGAAATGGAAATTTCTGTAACCGGAATACATTTTGAACTTGAAGACGATACTAAATCTATATTAATACAAAAACTTTCGGCAGCATTGAAAGTTTTTCCCGGGCCTGTTACAAGCGCAAAAGTAAATATCGCTCTCGATGCTTATGAGTATGAAGGTACCGCAATTATTAATTTTAAAACACATAACACAATTACCGCAACTGCAAGAAATAAAAACTTGCGTGTTGTTATTGATGAGCTCGAAGATAAAATTGCCTCTCAAACACGAAAATTGAAAGACAAGATTTCCGACCATCATAAAAAAACTCATCAGACACCTGAAGAATAATCTTTTCAATATGAAAAGCGAAAAAAAATCAGTTACTGTCAAGGAACTTTTAGATGGCTTGGGCGATGAAATGAAATTTAAAGTCATTTCAGGTTTTAATGGTCTTCAAAGATCAATTACTGCCGCAGAAGTCAACCGTCCGGGTTTGGCTCTCGCCGGTTATTACGAACATTTTGCAAAACACAGACTCCAAGTTCTGGGATTGGTTGAAATGGACTATCTGAAAAACATTTCATCATCGGAACATTCCGAACGACTAGGTCGATTGATGCAAATGCGAATTCCGGCATTCATTATTGCCAGAAACTTCATTCCTTTACCGGAAACCGTTGCTTTAAGCAATAAATACAATGTGCCCATTATCAGAGCTCCCGGCATTACAATGAGAGTTGTAAATAAAACTTCAATGTGGCTGGAAGAACAATTTTCTCCTTCTACTAAAGTTCATGGCGTTCTTATGGAAGTATATGGAATGGGCGTTCTTATTACGGGAAAAGCAAGCGTGGGAAAAAGCGAGTGTGCACTAAGTCTCGTTGAGCGCGGGCATATTTTGGTTGGGGATGATGTTGTTACACTTAAACTTACTGAAGGGATGTTTGTTACCGGATACGCGAATCCAACAATAGGCCACCATATGGAAATCAGAGGAATTGGCATTATTAATATCCAATCATTATATGGAGTTAAATCCATAAGGATGTGGAAACACATTGATTTCGTCGTTACTCTTGAAGAATGGCAGGAAGATAGTAATTATGAACGTCTCGGAATCGATAATAATCTTATTGAACTCCTGGGCATGGAAATTCCTAATGTTCTTATTCCGGTTAAGCCGGGACGCGATGTTGCTTTGCTCATTGAAACAGCTGCACAAAATGAAAAATTAAAAAAACTGGGATTTAATGCCGCAAGAGATTTCAATGAACATTTAATTGCTTCAATGAAAAAAAAATAAGGAATACGAAATTTGACTGTGAATAATAAAGAAATAATTCGCGAAATAATAGTTATAAATAAATTGGGCATTCATGCCAGGCCTTCCTCTATGCTGGTTCAAACCGCTAATCAGTATGAAGCGGACTTGTTCGTTTCTCATGATGAACAAGACGAGGTAAATGCTAAATCTATTATGGGTGTGATGATGCTCGCTGCCGGCCAGGGAACTAAGCTCCGTTTTAGAACCACAGGACCTGACGGTGAAGAATTACTTAATAAAATTGAACAACTTATAAACTCTAAATTCAACGAAGATTAAATATTATGAAAACTTTTATGATCTCTATTGCTTTTATTTTTGTTTTGTCCTTTTCTGCCAAAATATCTTTTGCGGCAGATGAAGACAACTTTGGATATGTAATCAGATTATATTGGGTCGGTGATCCTATAGAAGATGACATGGACCTCGTTCTGCGAAATCCACAAGACGCCGAATCAGTTAATTCTTACGCACCACTCGATTGTTATTACGGCCAGCCAAACCCTGACTGGGGTATCACGAAATATGATCTCGATAATCCTATATGGTCCTCTGTTTCTTACGGCGTAACAAATATCGAACAAATATTCGCACGCGAATTGCTTGACATTGGTGTTTTTACTATCATCATTCGGGCTCATACCGGTTCCGCGAGATGTTGGCTTGAAGTTGAGAAATGGCGTTTTGAAGACGTTGAATATATT
>JAUVKG010000061.1 GCA_030596365.1 Chlamydiota bacterium
ATCCCATATAATTTTTCTCACTTTCTTTTTAGCTGTGATTGGTAATCGATCATAATCTGAGATAGTATTTGTCCATCCTTTGCCTTCAATGCCCAAAAGTGCTGCGTCATACCATATTAATGTCCCGTTAGTATTTAAAACGCCATTTTTGGGGTTAATTATATTAGAAGAAGAAGCGGTTATTGGCGATATTATTGCCAAACAAACAATTAGGGAAAAAAGTTTAATTTTCATTTAATTTTCATTTAATTTTTTTTAATTAATAAAATAGAATTACATTGTCTGCCAATTCCAAATAAATTGGGGTTGCAGATGGAGGGGAAAAGACATTACCTGATTGTAGAAAGAATTGTAGAAATCTCTCAGGATTATGTGAAAAAAGGACGCCACAGACGGCGCCCCTTTAGGAAATTTAAATTATTATTTTCTAAAAGCAAGTAATCCTAATAAACCAATAAAACCAAACGTAAAAGGTTCAGGAACCACTATTCCCCATCTTATTTCATCCAGATCACCTTGGAATAAACGAGTGGGTACAAAGAAATCTGAGCCGATAATAATATCTGTTACTCCCGGGGCTAATAAACCGGTTACAGTCGTTGTATCGGTTACATAACCTTCACTGCTATTTCCAACGAAAACTTTCACGTTATTATTTGAGGCTGAGAAACTCAAATGATACCAAACATTTGGACTAAGAATTTTACTTGATGTGAAAAAATGCGGATTTCCGGCTGCATCGTAAACTAACATTAGTACTTTTCCATGTGTATCATCACCTGTATTTATAAGGTAAGCTTTAACCGGATATGTCCATAACATTCCCGCGTAATTATCACCGGAAGCCTCTGGTACTCCGTTAAACCTGAAACACAAATCAAGGTCAAGATAATCTCCACCGGGCCATGCGTTAGCTACAAATATTGAATCATTCCCGTCAAACGCAAGATAATCTCCACCATAAGGTGAGTTAGTTTCAAAAGTCGGCATTGTAGAATCATCTCTTGCAATTCCCCAGTCGTTTGAGGCGTTCAAAATCGGTAAAACAGCAGTGCGGCCGCTCGAATTGTCGTCAGGGGTCTGGACACAATCAGGGTCTCCATTAGGCCACTG
Organism: Chlamydiota bacterium; assembly: GCA_030596365.1. GTDB lineage: Bacteria > Auribacterota > UBA3054 > UBA3054 > B51-G9 > B51-G9. Next base: position 1,114 of record JAUVKG010000061.1, read on the forward strand.
ATTTGTAACTGATTCATCGCAATGTATAAGTCCACGATTGAATGAGTTGTCAGTGTAAGGCGGAAGAACAATTGGTGGTGGTCCAGGGATTCCAGGGATAGTACCAATACTTATTTCATCCATATCGCCATTTAAATAATTCGCCCAAGTTTGTTCATAACCTCCAATAACGATTGATTCGACTATACCAGGGATTCCAGACGCAGCCTGTTGTGTATGTATATTACCATCAACATTTATTGTTGCGAGGTTGTTCGCATCAACTGTAACTTGAACATTATACCATTGGTTTGGCACCATTACTTTTGGTGAATGAATAAGAGATAAACTCTGTACCTGAAACGCTATATGAGGTGAAGTGCCTCCTACAAGCCAAACCGCCCAACCTGATTTGCTAGATACGAGTCCGTTTAGGGATTCATCAAATGAGCGATATCTGACATTAAACTCACAACTAAGTGTAGTGCCACCTCTCCATCCTGGATTTAAATAAATCGAATCATCTACACCGTCATAGCTATAATAGCTACCGCCGTATGGAGAGCCGCTCGTTAATGTAGGTCTTGTTTCCTCCATAATATACCAAGATATAGGACATTGACACTTGTTCAAAATAGCGTCATTAGCAATCCGACCGCTTGAATTGTCGTCAGGAGTGAATCCCCAACCACCATTACCAGGAGGGCCAATACCAAGATATTCACTATCGCAGTGCAGAAGAGCAATAGTGTCTGTAGTGTCTACAAGGGCCAAAGCTGTATTACACACAACAAGCATTGCTAAGATTAAAGATAGTATAATAATTAAGTTTTTCATTTTTTTCATTTTTATTTATTAAATTTTTTCAGTTATTATAAAACATTAAATTCAAATGATTACATCTTATACTGTGGAATTTTCATCCATTCGCCGTTTTTAAGCGCCGATTTATTAGCTATAAATCCTGCCATTGTCATATTTAGCGCATCACAGATATCCACTTCGGGTTTTTTATCCAATATAATTGATCTGATATAATTATCCATTAAATAACCGTGTGAACCGCCATGACCGCCGGGAATAACTCCTGGCGGGAGCTGTGGTTTTTTAGTGTTTACAAGTGGTTTGTTGCCAATTTTCTGACCGTACACGCGCCCATTTTCGCCGCTGGCATTTGGCATATCCTTGCCTACTGCCATGCGAGACATACCGCCTTCACTTGTTTTAAGTAATGCGACTTGGGTGGCGAATGGATTATTATAGTCATTATTTCCAAGCATGAAGGTTTTTATAATACTTTTCATCCCCAAACACGACACCTCGGTAAAGCTTTTACCGGTAACACCAATATAATAGGCAGTGGCATGTGTGGGATACCACAAAGGGGGCACACCTTTACGCCAACCGTTAATATCAATGTTTCCTGTTTTAGGATTGTAACCGCCATATTGACCCGGACTATAATGATAATATTCGCCTTCAGAGTAGATTAACTTGCCTAAAGCACCGGCTTTGTATTCTTGTCGCCAGGCATAGCAATCTTCGTGGTAATATGATGTTTCGAACATCATATATTTCTTGCCACTTTTTTTAACGGCATTGAACAGCAATTCAGCATCTTTTTCCGCGTTGAAACCGAAAACCGCCGGAATGGCGGTAGCCGCATGTTTGCCGTGATTAAGTGCCATGGCAGCCAGACGCGCGTGACTGGGAGCATCAGTAGCAATAAAAACGGCCTCAATATTCTTACCTTTTTTAATCATCTCTTCGCAGGAAGGATAAGTTTTTTTGCAATTGCAGGCTTTTGCCAGACCGGCACAACGACCAGGGTCGAGATCTGTTACAGCTACAACCTCAACATTTGGGGATGTCTGGAAGGAAAATTGCGCGCCGAATTGGCATAATCCAAAGCCGGCAATGCCAACCCGAACCTTGCGATCAGAAAAAGGTTTCCAGGGTTTACTACCGGCTGCAACAACCTTGCCGGTCTTATCAAAACCGGGAATAATTTTGCCGTTAGCATTCCTGGGCACTTCAACTTTCGATTGTTTCGGTTTTACATCGGCTGCCATAGCCCGGCCAGCTATTCCGGATAAGCCAATAGTGAGTCCCGCGCTACTGATAGTCTGCATAAATTTTCGTCTTGAGATTGAGTTTCCATTTTTTTCTTTCATTTTTTTACCTCATTAGTGTAAAGGTTATATCAAATAAAATAGACAGATTTACTTATTATTTTTTTATAAATTTTTACTGACTGCTCTATTTTATTTAGATAACAAAACTCATCCGTTTGATGACCTTGTTCAGGTTGTCCGGGTCCTAATATTACTGTTGGTACATTATCATACCAGGGTTGTATTACCGAGGCATCTGTTAAATAAGGTGCCGATGCCGGTAGTTTGGATTCAATCCCCTCTGATTTACAAACTTCATAAACCGTCTGAATAAAAGCATTTTTTTCATCGGTGTAGCAAGCATTAAGATTGACAAACGGTTCCAATGTAACTTCTTCTCCAAGTTCATCTTTTAACATTTGTAATGCGTCAGCACTTGGCAACTTTTTTGTTAAACGAACGTCAATTGTAAATTCAGCTCTATCAGGCACTGAGTTAAAATTCATTCCACCTTTTATTGTGCCGACATTAAGAGTAGGCAATCCAAGCAACTCATCTTTTTCAACATTAAATTCAAATTTCTCCAGTTTCAATATCGCTCTGGCAGCTTTATAAATTGCATTTTCACCTTTGTGCGGCGTTGAAGAATGTACTGCAACACCTTGCGTGCTCGCATTTATAAATAAACCGCCCTTATGGCCTGTAATAGGAATATTAGCCGTTGGCTCAGCAATAATAAGTCCACTTGCTTTTCCGATATTATATTTTTTCGAACATAAATTCCGTGCGCCGGAACAGCCGGTTTCTTCGTCTGCGGTAAGAAAAATACGTATCCCTTTTTTTGGATGATTTTCATTAAAAATCTGAATGGCCGCACAAATGATTGCAGCGACTCCGCTTTTCATATCACTTGCTCCACGCCCGAAAATTTTACCGTTTATTATTTCTCCTTTAAAAGGATCTACATTCCATTTCTTTGAACTTAACGGCACAACATCAAGATGACCGCAAAGTACAATTGGCGAAAATTTATCTGTAACGCCTTTTTCAGCAATTAAATGACAACGATTCTCCGACAGTTTCGGGTATTTCACATTAAACCCGTGACTGACAAGCATTTTACCGATAAATTCAGCAATTTGCTTTTCATTTCCCGGTGGATTTATAGTTTCAAACCGGATAAGTTTTTGAGTTAACAATATTTCTTCTTTTAAATTCATGTCAAATGTTTTAATTTTTAAGTAGTCGTCCCTTAAAAAGTCAAATTCGAGGCGATTACAAGGCGATAAACCGCAGGCGTATTTGTATTACGTCAAGGTGAAATCAACGCGGTAATTGACCGAATTTGGCTTTATACCGATTTTAAATTTTCTGATTATTAAAATTTATTTGCAAAAATTATGTTAAATTTTTAACTTTTTTATTATCCTTTTTGCAAGCTTTTTCGGGGTTTTTCCAAAAAACTTGCAAAACTTCACGGGCTATTTTATAGTCAAAGCCCCTTGTTTACTGATAAAAATCGGTTTTTAAGGGACGACTAAATATTGGTTTAAGGCATTTAATATAAACATCTGCTTGTCTCGTCATACCTAAATCATTAAAATGGCATGCATCTACAGTTGCTTCACCATCTGTTCCCAGCATATTTTTATTTGATAAAAAGTAAAGATTTTTGTCGCCTTTTTTTATTAATTTAGCATATATCTTTCGTAATATACCACCTTTAACTGTGGGTAGATCATTGAAATTAGAATCTTCTACAAGAATAATAGGTGTGGTTGGATGGCTTTTCCTGAGTCTTTTAACAAATGGTTCTACACGTTCAGAAACCATTTCCTGAGTCATATTCCATAAGGTATCTAAAACATAAATATTTGGATTAAGTTCAGATATTAAATTCGCTAACTCTATCTCCATTTTACCATTGGCTGCAAAACCCAGGTTTATGATAGAGACATTAAGCTTGCGACCGATTATTGAAGTCGTTATCATTCCGGGTCGAGAAGCGCAACCACCTTGTGTTATTGAAGTGCCATAAAAAACGATCGAACGAGTTGGAGAAAAAACTTTAGATAAATATTTCCCTTTTGGGATTCCAATATTAAGTGATTTTAATCCGTTATATATTGGGAAATATATTACATATTCCTGACTGACCGGTAAAGTAAATTTAACGGAGTTAGAAATGTTATAAGGCCGACCATTCGCGCAAAATCTTAATTCACCTTCCTTATTTCTGGCATATAAATCTATTCCGCTAACACCGGTTGCAGGCATGTGCGGCATATCCAATCCCGATTTAGTAAGAGTCCAACTTACATTAATGGTTTTAGCATCTGTTTTAAAGCGAACTAAAAGACCTGAAGGAAATTTGCTTCGATTCCACACCTCTTTTCTTACAATTTCTTCTGCTTTAGATGGTAATCGATCATAATCCGAGATAGTATTTGTCCATCCTTTACCTTCAACTCCCAAAAGCGCTGCGTCATACCATATTAATGACCCGTTAGTACTTAAAACGCCATTTTTGGGATTAATTATATTAGAAGAAGAAGCATTCATTGATAATATTATTGCTAAACAAATAAATATGAAAAAAGGTTTAAGTTTCATTTTATTTTTTAAAATGAGTTTTAATTAAATACTAATGTTTAACTAAATATTAACTCGGCGGAGTTTATAAATTCGTAGTCTTCCCAAGATACTTACGTATTTAGGAAGACTACATTGTTTATACTATAAAATTAACAATACAATAACCTACAGCTTATACTGTGGAATCTTCATCCATTTGCCGTTTTTAATCGCTGATTTATGAGCTATAACTCCTGCCATTGTCATATTTAGCGAGTCACAGATATCAACACCCGGTTTTTTATCCAATATAATAGACTCAATGAAATCGTTCATGAGATAACCGTGTGAACCGCCATGACCGCCGGGAATAACTCCTGGCGGGAGCTGTGGTTTTTTTGTGTTTACAAGTGGTTTGTTGCCGGTTTTCTGACCGTAAACGCGTCCTGCTTCGCCGTGAGCATTTGGCATATCCCAGCCTACTGCCATACGAGACATACCGCCTTCGATTGTTTTGAATAGTCCGACTTCGGTGCCGAATGGATTCTTATAGTCATTATTTCCAGGCGTGAAGGTTTTTATAATACTATCCATTCCCAAACACGACACTTCGGTAAAGGGTTTATTGGTAACACCAACATAATAGGCAGTAGCATGTGTGGGATACCACAAAGGAGGCACACCTTTACGCCAGCCGTTAATATCAATGTTTCCTGTTTTAGGATTGTAACCGCCATATTGACCCGGACTATAATGATAATACTCGCCTTCAGAGTAAATTAACTTACCAAAAGCACCGGCTTTGTACTCTTGTCGCCACGCATAGCAATCTGCGTGATAATATGATGTTTCGAACATCATATATTTCTTGCCACTTTTTTTAACGGCATTGAACAGCAATTCAGCATCTTTTTCCGCGTTGAAACCGAAAACCGCCGGAACTGCGGTAGCCGCATGTTTGCCGTGATTAAGTGCCATGGCAGCCAAACGCGCGTGACTGGGAGCATCAGTAGCAATAAAAACGGCCTCAATATTCTTACCTTTTTTAATCATCTCTTCGCAGGAAGGATAAGTTTTTTTGCAATTGCAGGCTCTTGCCAGCCCGGCGCAACGACCAGGGTCAAGATCTGTAACAGCTACAACCTCAACATTAGGGGATGTCTGGAAGGAGAATTGCGCGCCGAATTGGCACAATCCAAAGCCGGCAATACCAACCCGAACCTTGCGATCAGAATAAGGTTTCCAGGGTTTACTACCGGCTGCAGCGGTCTTGCCGGTATCATCAAAACCGGGAATAATTTTGCCGTCAGCATCCCTGGGCACTTCAACTTTCGATTGTTTCGGTTTTACACCGGCTGCCATAGCCCGGCCGGCTATTCCGGATAAGCCAATAGCGAGTCCCGCGTTGCCGATTGTTTGCATAAATTTTCGTCTTGAGATTGAGTTTTCATTTTTTTCTTTCATTTTTTTACTCCATTGATTATTAAAGTTTCTTAAATACATTTCTTACTTTATTAAAGAAAAAGTCAATTATTTCCGGTTCAATAATTAAAGCGAATTTCATCAGCAAAGTTCTGTGATGTTTTTTGTAAGCGTGAACACGAACCCATAAACCTTCTTTCAGAAGAAGTTCGCGTGCTTCAATCGCTTTTTCTCTTTCTTTAAATTTGAATCCACCAAGGAGACCGCGTCCCATAGCTTTTTCCGCGAGTTCAGGGAATTCACTTGCCACTTTTTTAAGTTCGTTGAAATATAGGTCTTGCATTTCAATAAGATGCTCTCTGTTTTCTTTTATCGCGTTAATACAAGTAAGCGCCGAAACAGCCGCCATTGGCGCATTACCGTTTGTGCTTAGCGCGTCGAATTGAGCGAGATTATCAAACTTTTTCCTGAAAACAGCTGCCGATTGACCATGAACTCCGCCTGTCATTCCTTTACCGACAATAACTGCGTCCGGCACAACACCGTACTGTCTGAACATCATCAGTTCAGGGACAAAAAAGCAGGATTGAATTTCATCCACAACGAGCATAGCGTCAACTTCAGTAGTTAATTTCCTCATTAACTTAACAGTTTCATCTTTAATAAGCAAAGCTTCATTATTCATCATAACCGGCTCATAGAAAAAGCACGCGATTCGTTTTCCATATTTTTCAAATGTATCTTTAACCTGCTCAAGATTATTCGGCTCAAGTTGGACAAATTCAACACCGTCTTTGCCAAACAGCCCGGGCCACATTCCTCGCATTGCCTGAGCAAAAGTATCAGTTCCATGATAATTATTTTCCCACGTAATAAAAACAGGTGCTCCAAATTCAGAATAATTGTTTTCATAATGAATATAAGCCATTCTGAAAGCCGCGGCACAAGCAACTGTACCGGTGCAGGTACTGACAATTGCCCTGTTCAACACTCCGTCCGCTTCAACGATATCGTCAAGGCGCGGGTCATCAAGCCCGTTAAATCCATTTGCAATAGAAACTAATTCTCTCGCAAGGGCTTTGAGCGGGTTACCCGGAATATCCGAATGACAATCCCAGGTTATGCCTTCCTTTACCGCGTTTATGATAGCGTTATCAATGATATCCGAAGAGTACCCCCACGGCATTTGATAATGACCGGCGGTACAATCCAAAATCACTTTACCTTTTTCAGTAATAAAAAAAAGTCCTAAGCCGGTAAGGAAATGATCATCCGATTTCCGGCTTGAATTTTGTATAAATGAATTATCAAAATCTTCTGTTGTAGGAAGATCAATTGTTTTACCTACATATCCAAGCAGTTCCGCACGGGATTTACTTTTTAGGAACTTGTGTCCTGCTTTAATTTTTATTGAAATTGCTTCAGTTCTTTTTCCAAATAAATTATTTTTCATTTGATTTTTCCTGTTTTTTATATTTCTTCATATTTCATATTATGCGCCTGCGCAACCGGTGCATTAACTAATTTTCCTTTGTAAACATTCAAAGCGGTTCTTAATGGTTCAGAGTTTTTTATTGCCGCTTCAACTCCGAGATTTGCAAGTTGTATTCCATATCTGTTTGTAACACTTGTCAATGCCAAAGTAGAACTTAAAGCGACCGCGCCCGGCATATTTGCGACGCAGTAATGAACGATATCATCAATTACAAAAACCGGGTCGGTATGAAAAGTTGGTTTTGTAGTTTCCACACATCCTCCCTGGTCAACTGCAATATCAACAATAACCGCGCCTTTTTTCATTGTTTTTAAATCTTCTTTCATAATTAATTTTGGTGACACGGCTCCCGGAATTAACACAGCACCAATTACTAAATCAGCATCCTTTATTATTTCTTTAATATTCGTGGGCGTTGAATATAAAGTGGTTATGGAAGCTCCAAAAATATCATCAAGTTCCGAAAGTCGTTTTGCGGAAATGTCCATAATAGTAACATCCGCCCGCATTCCAACGGCAATTTTACAAGCGTTTGTTCCCGCAACGCCTCCGCCGATAATCACAACTTTTCCTTTTTTAATTCCCGGAACTCCGCCAAGCAGAATACCTCGTCCGCCAAAAGGTTTTTCAAGATATTTAGCGCCTTCTTGAACAGACATTCTGCCGGCAATTTGAGACATTGGAATTAAAAGCGGTAGCGAGCCGTCTTTTTCTGTCAAAGTTTCATACGCAAAGCCAAAGATCTTTTTATCTAACATTGCCTGAGTAAGCTTCTTGTCTGCAGCAAAGTGAAGGTAAGTGTAAAGGATTTGCTCTTCGTGGAATAAATCATATTCTTCAGGAAGCGGCTCTTTTACTTTTATAATCATATCGACATCATCAAACAATCTTTTTTTATCGTTTGTAATTTTGCATCCGCTATTCTTATAATCTTCATCTGAAAAACCGATTCCCATACCGGCGCCGGATTCAACAATAACTGAGTGACCGTTATCGATATATTCTTTTGCGCTGTCGGGTATCAAACTGACTCTATATTCTTCTTTTTTTATTTCTTTTGGTATTCCTATTTTCATTTTTTTAAGTTTGTTATTATGACCTTAATTTTTAATTTTTTAAGTTTGTTTATTATTTTTTTATCAACTTTATTATCAGTAATTACATTTTGTATCGAAGTAATCGGCGAAAACATATAAAATGAATCTTTTCCTATCTTAGATGAATCGCACAATAAATAATTAATACTCGACTTTTCTATTATCTTTTTTGTAATTTCTCCCTCCTGTTCATCATAAGAACTCAAACCGTCTTCTATAGTTAAGCCATTCGCGCTAATAAACGATTTATTAATATGATATTCGTTTAAGCTTTTTAATGCCATACTACCATAAACTGATTTGCGTTCGTGAATTATATTTCCCCCAATCAAAGTCAAATGTATATTTTTGTGATTGATAAGTTCCGAGATAACCGGAAGTGAATTTGTAATTACGCGCAACCCTTTTTTATTTTTAATATATTTACAAATCTTATGTAGTGTTGTTCCGCAATCAATAAAAATAGTATCGTTGTTTTCTATAAAGTCCGCAGCTTT
>JAUVKG010000200.1 GCA_030596365.1 Chlamydiota bacterium
CACTCAAAACCTGATTGAAGCAGAAAATCTGTTTAAAATAAAATTTAGTAACCTTAAAAACTTCGTTTGGATAAATTTTGAGTGGCTGGATGATGCCATTACTAAAAATAGTATGCATATAAGCCTGCCTAGATTGCCAAAAGACGAATGGATAAATTTATTTTTCGTGTGGGACTGCAATGCAGGCTTGTTCAACTGTTATATTAACGGAACGCCTTATCGGGATACAAAAGCAAGAATGCCGGGATGGAAGATTGGTCAAAGTAACAAGTTAAAAGTTTATACAGGAAAAATTCCACTCGGGCAAATTTGTTTGAGCGATAAAATCTCTGGTGAAAAAATGATTTCTGCTCAGACAGGTAAATATAAAGGTTCTCTTGATAAATTTATGGGCGCAGCTGATTTGGGAACTCTTAATGTAGAAAACAAAAAAGGAAAACTTTTGTATGAAAACCCACTTAACTCAAAAAAATGCCTTGATGACTGGGTTATCGAAGGGCCGGCAGAATATGATTTTAAAAATGGCTGGTTGGATGTTCAATCGAAACAACCGGACGGGAACCATTTAACCGGACATATTGTTATGTGGTGCCCGGAAGATTTTCCTGGTGATTTTATCGCTGAATGGGAGGCACAGATAGTAAGCAAATACGGTTTATGTATAGTTTTCTTTGCAGCAAACGGCGATAAAGGAAAAAGTATTTTCGATTCTTCGCTTGCTAAACGTAACGGCGTTTTTAAACTATATCACAGTGGTGATATTAACAGTTATCATATTTCATATTACGCGGCAACTCCTCTCGGTGTTCGTTCGATGGCAAACATGCGGAAAAACAAAGGATTTTATCTCGTGTCTAACGGACCAACAGGAATTGAGTATGGATCTAAAGAGATTCATAAAATAACACTAATGAAAAAAGGCGGGCATATTCAACTCGCTGTAAATGGAAGAAAAATAATTGATTTTACTGATGATGGTAAAACTTATGGCCCTGTTTGGAAATCCGGAAAAATTGGTTTGAGGCAGATGAAATGGACAAGAGCAAAATATCGTAACTTCAAAGTATATAATCTTCGTTAATTGATATGAAAATTTCAAATAAAAAAATCATGGCTCACACAGAAATTCGCAGGGCACGCGGACCACGGATCGCGGGCCACGGATCACGGATTACGGATTACGGACCACGCCCGGCATACGCCGGGTGCTTCGCAGACCACGGATTACGAGCCAAAGGCATCGCTCTCGTAGCTGTTCTCGCCATTCTCGTTGTACTTGCGATTATGGCGGCAACGTTTGTTACTCTAATGAATATTGAGAGTAAGCAAAGTGCTGTATCATCGAATTCACAGCAATTGGATATGTTAATAAATTCAGGATTAGAACATGCTAAAGCTGTCCTCACGGTAGATGAAATTAAATCCGAAACCGATGGTGTATTTTCTTACAATAACTTAGGTTTTTCAAAAATATTATCGGATAATTCTTTACCAAATTATTCTAAATGGATTCCTGTTAAAAATGAAACTGATGAGATAATCGGTAGATACAGAATTAAAATCGAAGATGAAGCGAGCAAAGTTAATGTCCTGAAAGCATTCCTTACAAAAAAATCTAAAGGTACAGGTTGGGATACAGGAGAAATTAATCTGTCGCTCGCTCTTGGTATTCCTGCTAAAACAGCTAAGAAGCTTATTGATTATCGTTACGGTAAAAATAAACTCCCGGGCACACGAGGTGATGATGACCAAAATAATTTAATCTTGATGGCTGACGGAATTGACAACAACGCGAACGGAATTATTGACGAGCCGGATGAAGGTGTAAATGACCCAAAAGAATACTCTGCTGAACATCTGAAAGGTGATGATACAAAATTTACAAGCATGTCGGAATTGATGACTGTCATTATGCCCGGACGTAAATTATCATCAAATCTACAACAAGAGATTGCAAAAGAAATTCCGCGGCGCGCAACAATATATTCCTGCGATAATCCCGGATCTCCTACATTGCCAAATGAATATCCATCAGATATTAACAGTATAACCCCGCGGGAATGTCGTAAAATCCTTATCAAAGCAAATGCTGTAAATCCTTTTGAACCGAATTCAACAAAACAAATGCAGCTTGCTGTAAATTTAATTGATTATCGCGATGAAAATCATGTTTTGTCAACTCTTGGCTCTACTTACGGTGTAGAAGCAATTTGCTTTAACGAAATTCTCGCTAATGATGAATCGTATTCTATTGACACTTCAGATGCTATTTTGCCGAAGTCATCAAGTAGTGATTTTTGGACAGAGAATTGCGGCAGCGCAGACGGTAAAAAAACTTTCTATCTTGTTGATAAATTATTTAATGCTATGCCTGATGAACCTCAACGGGCATATACAATTGACCCTCGAAAAGCATGGCGAATAAATCCGGAAAAAAATATAGGGGATATTAGCTATATAGGAGGAAATATAAAATTTACTCTCCCAAAAGCTATCGGGGAAACCGGAAATGACATGATAGTTACAACTTATTATCCTCCTGTATTACCGCCATCACTTCCAGGAAATAAAAAGTGGTGCAAATGGCAGCCGGCAACAGGAATTTTTGGTTCTTCAGCTACATTAGAGAAACAATATAAAGATTTATTAAAAGTATTAGGGAAATTAAATAGCAGAGATAGCAATAAACCTTTATTCCCAAAAAATTATTTTAGATATTCACAACTTAACGTTTATAGATGGACAGATCATCTTAGAAATGATCCGCAAGCCGCTGTTGGTTGTTTTGAAATAACATCAGGCGATCAAAGAGAAATTATTATTTCTGATAGAGATGTTAATACAAACAGAAGATTTTCTGATCTAATGAACGCTGCCGGCTTTACTAACGAAACGGTTGACTTAAGCTTGACTATTAATTCCTGGAGCTCATGCTATCCTACTGCAGGTGTTCCAAAAGCAAACAGAACTTATTTATTAAGAGGACGCAAACCGGAAGCAGGTAACTACTTTAAAATTATTGTTGAAAGACCGGCAAAAGGACGTTACACTCCCGGATATCCTGATGAACTCGGAGTTTCAGGTACGGTTGGCGGGAGTTTCACTTCCGATGAAGATTTGAACAGACATTGGCTTTATGATGAAGGCGAGCCGGTGAGAACAAAATCCGGTGGATGGATGAAAATTATGATTACGTCTTCACCAAAAGTTAGCAGACAAAATGATAATCGACAATATATTCCTTTCTTTAGAATCGTTGCTCCGGAAGTAGTTGAAATGTATAACGCTTCCGCAACTCCTATTTCTCTCGCAAATTGGAGAGTGATTTGTAATACAGGCAGTCTGGCAACACAAATAGGTAAAATTCACAGTACTGAATATTATGATCAAAAACTCAGACGCAGAATCGTTGATGATAACCCTGTAGTTCAACCTAATGGACATTTTTACCTCGTTAATGATAAAAAATTGTTTGACGCAAAATACGGTAACGCAGATGGTAAATGGGGCTCTGCCGCTGATGAACAAGTTCCGGTATTTCAAATGGATGAAGAAAACTGGGGCGTTGCTTATAAAATTAAAAAAACCAGAATGGCGTATCATGAAGGACCTGAAGATAGAAGTGGATATGTTATTACTATTGATGACAAAGGACTCGACAAAGAAATTTTTAATCTCGAAACTATTAAATTTATTGATAAAGATGGTGAAGATGATCCCGATTCATGGAATAATATTACCGCTCCGGTTCTTTCTCGTTATATATATAAAAAAAGTGAAATCTTTATTCGACCGGTTGGCAGTGATAGTGATATTAAAACAGGTAAAATTGTAGGAAAATCTATCATGATTCTCGGACTGCCACACGGTGGTGGTATTGTTTCTCTTACTCTTAAAAATGAATATGATCAGGTCTGTGCAAGAACTGTTGATTATGGTGAAGTAGAAGTTATGGAATTAGATTACAGTACTGAAAAAATTGACCCGACTAAAAATACATGGGTTAAAAGAAAAAAAGCTACTATCGGCGGGACGGAAAATAAAGCAAAAAATCGCGCTATGAAAAATAATAAAGATGATAAATTCTTTATTAAAAATGGACCCTTCTGCTCTATCGGCGAAGCAAGAAATATCTCTACAGGGAACGATTTCGAACGACTCGGCGGTAGCGGGAATATTTCTAAAGGCGCTGCTGCTCTCGGCGCTCTTGCGAATTTTATGTCTTCATCTCATATTCGGTTGGAATCGTGTCTCGGTGACGTTACAAGAATCGGATGGAAACAGGCTTATAGTGAAGTGGCTCGCTCGTCTTTAAGAACAGTTGCTGCTAAAAAAGGCGGATGGGGAATCGATATGTGGAAAGGACATACCTTACGCTTTCTTACAGGTCCGCTTCGTGGTGAAAAATATCCGATTATTGGTAATTCAAAAAATACTCTTTATTTATCAGCTAAAAATTCTAAAAGTATTCCTCGATCAGCGCCAAACAGAAAATCTCTCAAACCTAATGTTAATGATAAATTCTCAATCGGGCCGGGATATGCCACTCCAATGTGTTTCACAAGAAAGTCAGGTGAGAAAGGTGAATGGATATGGAAAAACGCGATCCCTATTCCGGGAACTTATAATTTTTATCTCTATGGCCTTAATGATGCAATCGATACAACAGAATTCCTTGAAGAAAATAATAACGCATCAATTGATGTTGAACTATGGAACTATAAAACTCAAAAATATGAGTACCTCAAAAAGAAAACTAAATACGGAAAACAGGATTCCATTAATATCGGGAAAATTAAACCTCAAAATATTTCCCCACTTGGTAACGTGAAAATGAGATTGACTCCTCATAATGTCGTCGAAAGAAATACTGAAGATAAATCAGGCGAAATGATGGTCGGCTCAGGATCAAAACAAACAGGGTTCGCCTGGTTTAATTACGCGTTAATTACTCCCGTTCCAGTTGTCGGAAGAGTAAATATTAATACCGCCCCCCAACGTCTGCTCGCTGCTTTGCCGGGAATTAATTCTGAATTAGCAAAAAATATTTATGAAGGAATTGACCAAAACGGAAAGAAAAAATTAAAACCTTATAAAAAACTTGGGGATTTGTTTAAAGTTAAAGGTATGACTCCAAATGCTTTTGAAAAATGTGTTAATTTGCTCGCGCTTAGTTCCAGCGCGTTTACAGTAGAAGTAGAAGCGGAATTATTAAAGGATAATATCCCGGATAAAAAAAATGGCGCTAACAATAATTCGGTTATAGCGGCAAGAACAAAAAGATTTATTGTCGAAGTACAAAAAAGTGAAAATGGTTTCTCAAAAATTAATGAAATCGAAAAATGTGTCTTGAGGGGAAGAATAGTTAATAGTTAATAGTTAATTGTTAATAGTTGGTAGTTAGAATTCCCTTCTTGAGATCTCGGAACCCGCGTATGCTGTATGGGGTGGCGCGAAGCGACGGGGGGGTGTTGCCTTGGCCGCTTGACATCGAACATCGAATTAGGAAATAATTAATAAAGAAAAATTATGAATGAAGAAATCAATTCATTCAACGTTGAATGTTGAGCGTTCGATGTTGGACGTTTAATAACTGAATAATGGTTATTAAATAACTGATTAACCGAATCTTAAATCTTAAATCTTAAATCTTAAATCTTAAAACCTCCTTGTTACATTTTTAATATTTTATTATAATATCTATGTA
>JAUVKG010000309.1 GCA_030596365.1 Chlamydiota bacterium
CTGTGCCGCAAAAAACAGCAGCAGAAAAAACAGAAAAAGAAAAAATGTTTGATAGTATATTCGTACTTTTTTCATAAATTTGACGTTCGACGTTTGACGTTTGGTGTTCTTTCGGACCACGGATTACGGACCACGGATTACGGATTACTACAAACTGATTTCAGAAAATCCCTTTAAACTTTTGTAATCTTTTGTGCCAATACCAAGTTGTTCCGCTAAACTCAATTATTTAATTTCAGAAATATCTTGTTTTAACAACTTAACGCCATACGCATCTATCGCAACTTGATCCGTTCCGGCAACAATTACATTACCGGGTTCCACATCCGCCATACTTCCTCCGGTCGGCCCATTGGTTTTTAAAATTCTTGTTCCATCAAGTATTACAAGCGTCGGAGTTATAAAACTTCCAAGATCAGCGATCACTTCATTTATTGACTGGTGAAGACGATTCCTTCCGTGACCAAGAAAACCATACCAGTTTTTCATTGTCAGAGACGCTCCGGAAAGATTATGACTTTTTACCGTGGGAACTCCAATTAATTTGGTCGCCCAGGCAAGCGGTTCATACATTACATCCCATTCTTTAATTTTCATTTTTCCGACACGGGTTCTTTTGAACAACGATGGTTGGGGAAGCCATATTTCAGCACCATTTTTTTCACCCGCGTCTTTCAATCCTGATTTCACAAAACAGCCTTCGGCATTGTTTATGGGATTATCAGACACACGAACTTCCGCGCCTGCGCTTACACATTGTCTGACAATTTCTGCCACGACTTCCGGGGAGGTAGTCGCTCCAAGATGCGGTGGTCGATCAAACGCGCAATTAGGTTTTATTAAAACTCTATCTCCCGGTTTAATGAATTTATTTATTCCGCCAAGTTTTTGCAACGCTGCTTTAACAAGTAACGCGCCGTCTTTTCCATTAACAACAGTCATCAAATTTTCTGTACCGGCAACCGCAAAATTTTGTACAGACTTCAATGACGCACTTTCAGGAACAAGGCGGCGATTGTGAAAAAAAAGCCCGGCGCCGATTGAGCACCCGGCAAGAGCGGTTGCCCCGGCAAGTTTAGCAATAAAGTCACGTCTTGATATTTCTTTTTTCATTTTTAATCACGAATATTTTTCAACCACAAATGAACACGAATAAACACAAATTAATATTTTTATGACAACAACGAAGTAACGTGTATTACCGCGTTCATGGTTCTGTTTATAATTTTTATTTTTTTCTTTTTAATCATTCTGCTGTTAATCATTCTGCAAAACAATTGACAGCAAAATAATTTTTAATATAATTCAAATTTCATTTTTTTCTTTTTCTTAAAACAATAAATTTATTAATACTTTTTGTATTTAATCATTTTGACTCACATCATTTTGACATAAATCATTTCGATGTATTTTTTAATTCTTCCCAATGCTCAAGTAATTGATTTTTATTTCCAGCTTCTCTAACTCCAAAGAAATTACCGTTAATAATTCCACCCATCTCCCATTCTCCAAACATGTTTCCTCCCGCAGATTTTTCATTTATAAAGAAATCTTCGCAACCGAACTGCTGTAATTCATTAGTATAACTATTAAAAAGATCTTTACCGTCTTTTACAAAAAACCACCTTGCCGTTGAAGAATTTACCACACATGATAAATGATCAACATTTTTTAACGAGGCGTAACCAAAAGCTGCGTCCGCGGTAAAGTTTTCACTTCCTGAAATCATTAAATCTTTTGCAAAGGAAAAAATATAATCAACTTCCGCTGAATCTTCTTTTTGTTCTTCAATTAAAAGTTGATTTGAAATCAATACAACTAAGCCGGTAACCGAATAAGCGTTATCATCAGGATTATCCGCCACAAACTGCATGTAGAGGTTTTGCTCCCTGAAAGTTAACGCTCCACCAACAAAATAGGCTGAATCTCCAATATCAATATCGGTAAACTTTTCTCCACGCTCAGATAAATAAGCTTGTTTAGCAGCATTATCATTATTCATTTTGTAGAGATACATACTCCAAGACTTGCCATTTTTTGTCCAGCCTCCGGCAAATAATCCTTCAACACCGATCTGAATGTAAAAAGTCGCGCGGCCATTTATTTTCTCAAACATTTTTTCTTCCGGGAACCATTTCAAATCAGCAGAACTCCAACCGTCAATAGTGTCCGGCAGAGTCAATCCGCTTTGAATCAAACCCTCCTGCGGGAGAAAAAAATCGTCATTGAAATTTTTCCCTTTCAGAAAAACCAGCAAAAGAATTATTGGAGGAATAATAATTAAAAATATTTTAAACAGTTTATTCATTAAAAAAAATCGTATTTTTTCAAATTCAAGCCCCGTAGGGGCAATATGATATAACACAGGGCATCGCCCTGTGCAAATACATGATACTACAAACCAGCCCTGTAAGGGCGAAATAAATTTTCTCATTGTGCCCTTTCAGGGCGTAAACACTGGACATTCTTTCACAGGGCGTTGCCCTGCGTTAAATCCTTTTTACCTTTCAGGCAAAATATCCTTTTAGAATGCCCGCTAATTAATCCCGATGGAATTAGAATATTTTCTGTTTACGCAAACAATTTCTTTAATTTGCTTCTGTACTGTTTTACGGGAACTTCGTTTGGACATACCTGCTCGCATTTTCCACAATCAACACATTGGGAAACATCAATTTGAGCATAAGTTTCGCGGGCAACTTCATAATATTCGTTGTCCGCCATATAATAATCAGCGCAACGCATCATATCAGCAACCGGAACACCTTGCGGACAAGTTTGACTGCAAGTTCCGCACATTGTGCAATGTCCTGTCATACCCATCAGGGCGACTTTTTCAATTTCTTTTTCTTGTTTTTGGTCTAATTTTTTTTCTGAAGCGGCGATTATTTCATTAACAGCAGCAAATGTTTTCAATGTTTTATTTACTGTTGCAACGGCTGGTGTAGAAAGATATTTTGGAATTGCCTGTAAATAAGTTTTCTCATTCATTTCGCGTTTGGTTTTCATAAGAACAATTCCAACGCCCTGTTTTGCTGCATCAGCGAAAACCTTTTCGCATTCTTTTTCCATAGTCAAATTGTATGACGGCATTAAAGCGTTATAAAATCCCTGTTCCAATGCATTTTCCATACATTCTTTCATCTCGCTATGAGTTGTAAGTCCTATGTATTTGAATTTACCCGCTTTTATCCAGCGTTCCGCTCCTTTACGATATTTATCTTTCTTAACTTCATCGGCTTTGTGAATATTGAAAAATGCTATATCGGCAGATTCAATACCAAGTATCTTCAGCGCGTTGTCCATAGCTTTATCATCATCCGGCGCCCACGTTATTTTTAATCCGATAATTACTTTATCGCGTTTACCTTTGATAGCCTCCGCAACTTCTTTTATTGCTTTTTTTCCGGCATAATTGACAGAAGTATGGATAAAGTTTATACCGCTTTTCATTGCGTACTTTATTACCTGTGCCGACGGACCGCTACCTGTACCGATTGAAATCGCTGATAGAAGCAAGTCAGTTTTACCGAGTTTATTAAGTTGAAGTTTTCCCGGAGCCTTTTTAGTTTCCTTTTTTTCTTTTGGAGATGCTTCTTTCGATTTTTTTGGTGAAATCTCTTTAGCAACTGCTGTTCCTGCAACGGTTCCTGCAGCAATCAAACCTGCTGCGCGTAAGAATCCACGTCTGTTCATTTGGCTTTTTGTTTTCATTTTTTTACTCCTGTTGATTTATTTAGAACTGTTAAATGACATTTTTTTGTTAATAGTGCCTGACCAAAAAAATCTTGTTTTTGCAAGGCACGAAGATTAAGTAACACCCGAAAGGTTTCGTTCAAGTACTATAGTATATCAAATAGAAGAAATGTGTGCAAGATGCCGTGCCGGGTAACAGGCATATCGAAACTTTCACCACATAAGGGACATAAGAAAACATAATAACCCTAAATTAAAAGTCAACAACGAAGAAGGGGCTCAATGTC
>JAUVKG010000214.1 GCA_030596365.1 Chlamydiota bacterium
AATTAAAAGTAGCATAAGCTTCCAGCTTATGGATTGTTGGATTAATGGATTAATGGATTAATTCCCCTCTAGAGAGGGGTGGCGCAGAGCGACGGGGTGTGTTATATTGGATTACGGTGTTTTTTCCCATAGCTCCCATAACTCCCATAATACGAACACCGCCCAGCATACGCCGGGTGCTTCGCAAACACCGAATAACGAACATCGAATAACGACCTTATGACCTTACGACGACCTTATTACCTTCTCGTATCTTTTATCTCGTTATCCACTGTTATGGTGCAGGCAGATGTAACATCTGAAATGGCGTTAATCCGTAATAATTTAACATCTTGGGCGGTATCGTATCGGAAGGTAGGAGATGAGCCACGCAAAACAGTTGCTGAATATTTAGTATTATTAAATTCCGATGGAAGCTTTTCTGATAAAAGCTCTACTATTGATCTAATGACAGGAAGATTGGTTTATATGGCACAGGCGTATAAAGATGATTCAACCTGGAAAGGGAATGTTGAACTTAAAGAGGGACTTTATTCTGCGATTCAATACTGGCTTGACCATGATCCCGGCAATAGCGGTTGGACATCAGGCTGCTTCAATGAACCGTCCTCAATGGATTCGATAGGACTCTGCCTTTACGATGTTATTCAAAATGACAAAATTAATTCTCCAGAAATGATTCCTCAACTTACTACTCTTATGGATGGAATGATTGATTGGGCGAACGCTGCATGGACTGTTGGAGCAGGTAATGAGCTTTTTGTAGGCGCAAATATTTCTTATCGACTTATGGGGATGATCGGTCGAGCCGCAATGGCGAATTCACCTGAGATGTTTGATGATATAACAAATATCACAGCGACAACATTTTCTGTGGAAGGGAATTATTTAGATAATGGGATGAGTATAGACAAAACCTGGAATCAGCATAATTACAGCGGGAAACAAAATTATTGGATTGGTTATGGATCTGACTGGATGAATATCACCCGTAATTCATTCGCGTATATGAAAAATACGCGTTGGGATCTTACTTTTGATCAATTGAACATTTTTGCCGATTGTATTCTTGACGGATGGCAATGGCAGATATATCGTTATCAAGGAGTTTATTCTCTTGGCGGCAGGCATAATTTAACAAAATCCGCTTTGTACAGCAATTATATAGTAGGGCAAATTAATTTATTAAGAAGTTATGCGGGTTATGGAAATCTTATCCGGGATAATGAGTTGCAGCAAGCAAAAACAAGAATAGAAAATTCCGGGAATTCTGATTCATACCCCTCTTTTGATGCAAGTAAATATTTCTATAAATCCGACCTTATGATTTACGGGAAACCATTCCACTATGTCGCTGTTAAAATGTTGTCTGATCGTACCGCGGGACCTGAATCAGGCAGTGGATTAGGAAAATTAAATTATCACTTCGGAGAAGGATCAACCATGATCTTTAAAACAGGTGATGAATACCGAAACGCAAGAGTCGGATGGAACTTCCGCGCAATTCCAGGTACAACAGTAGAACAAAAAACCGGTGATTTACCGAATGTGGATTTCGGTCAAAGGAATGGCAGTATAAATACTTTTGCAGGAGGGGTATCTGACAGCAATTACAGTTTATGCGCATTCCGGCTTAACCATTCATCTTATAACAATCACTATAATACAGTAACTGCGAACAAAGGATATTTCTTTTTTGATAATGAGTTTGTAGCTCTCGGTTCTGAAATAAAGCAAAATGAATCTTATGACGGGGAAGAGATTTGGACTACTATTGATCAACCTGAAAGAAAATCGACTGTTACATATTTTATTGACGGTGAGTTACGTGCTATTCCTTTATCTACTTATACCCAACATGATTTTAATAATATAACAAACGGTGCTTGGTTTCATTGCAATAACAAAGGTTACATTATTTTTCCGGATGAAGATGGTGTTAATTTAAAATTATGGGCGGAAAACCGGATAGGGGATTGGCATGATTTGGATGATAGATACAGTTCCGGTAATAATCAAACAGTGAATATATTTCAGTTATCAATTAATCATTTAACTGAACCGACTGACTCAAGATATGCTTATTTTGTTATTCCAAATATTACAAAAGAAGAGATGAGTACTTACTGGTCAAATATACCTGTAAAAATATTAGAAAATTCAGAGACAATTCAAGCTGTACAATATAGCGATTCTAATATTACAGAAATGATTTTCTATCAGGCTGACAGTATTACTATTGAATCCCCCTTTCTTAAAGTGGAACATCCCGGTTCCGACACTCTTAAGGCCGGGATCATTGATTTTACATCGGGAGTGGGCATGGGGGATTTAATTGTTTCAGTTGATAAACCGGCAATAGTAATGTTTCGTGAATTTGATGATGAATTTGATATATTTATTGCCGACCCAAATCATGATTTGTCACAAATTGTTATGACCATAAATGCTAAACTTGCAGATGGAACCAATATAGTTTGGAATCCGCTTACCGGCAATTCAGAGATAACGTTTACATTACCCCAAGGTATTTATCTCGGTAAAAGTGTTAATCAAAGGTTTGTAGTGATACCCGAATCAACATCGGTATTTTATCTGTTTTTTCTAATGTTTTTTAACCACTTAAGGTACATAAGATCACATAAGTAGAAACTAATGATGAATTTAAATAAGTTTAGTTTATAATTTATTTTCACTACCATCCCATAGATTTTAAATTTATACAATTCGTATTTTTTTCTTTGGGAGCTTAGCGCCTTAGCGAGATAAATTCTTTTCTTATTCCCCCTTTTTTAAAAGGGGGGGCATGGGGTATTTTATTACAGAACATACAAGATTTAATTTTAATTGTACTGCAATTTCATCAAATCGTATAAAAAGACATCAAATTGTTATAGATATTTATAAACTCTTATGTTAGAATTATTATATTAATATAGATGCAGAAATACCAACTTAATTACTAATTCTTATCAAATGGAAAATGATTGAAAAAATTATTCGCTAAAATATTTCTCGTATCTTTTATCTCCTTATCCACTGTTCTGGTGAAAGCTGATGCAACATCAGAAGTTTCGTTGATTCGAACCAGATTAATGAGCTGGGCAGTTTCATATCCAACCGTTGGAGATTTACCGCGAAAATCTGTTGCTGAATATTTGTCGTTATTAAATCCCGATGGAAGTTTTTCTGACGTTCCGGTAACTGTAGATGTAATGACCGGTCGCCTGCTTTTTATGGCACAGGCATATAAAAATGATCAGGCATGGAAAGGTAATGTTCATCTAAAAACAAACCTTTATTCCGCAGTTCAATACTGGCTTGACCGTGATCCCGGTCATAGCGGTTGGACAGCAGGCTGTTTCAAAGAGCCGTCAGCTATAGATTCAATTGGTCTCTGTCTTTACGATGCGATTCAAAGTGACAAAACTAATTTTCCTTTAATGGCGCCGCAGCTTAACACTCTTACGGATGGAATGGTTAAATGGGCGAATGCAAGTTGGTTTGTGAATAATGCCTGCCACTTCTATCTTGGTGCTAATATTACTTACCGGCTCATGGGTATGATTGGTCGCGCTGCATTAGCGAATTCTCCTGAAATGTTTAATGATATAACTAATCTTGTTGCTTCAACTTTTACCGTTGGGAAATTATATGATACAGGCAGGATGGCAGATGGGTCATGGCATGCCTATAATGTTGATGGAGGACAAAATTACTGGTTAGGCTATGGCAGAGACTGGTTAAATCTCACCCGGAAATATTGTGCATATATGAAAGACACACGTTGGGCACTCACAGATTCTCAGCTCAATATTTTTGCCGATTGCATTCTGGATGGATGGCAGTGGCTTGTTTATCGTAATCAGGGAGCTTATTCACTTTGTGGTCGTCATAATTTATTAAAATCTGCATTGCAGGATAATGGTTTTATGATCGGACAAATTGATTCTTTAAGAGAACTTGCGGGACCGGGAAATCTTATCAGAAATGATGAACTTGAATTATTAAAAAGCAGATTGGCTGATTCATCTATGGCATCCCCGTCTTTTAATGACAGTAAATATTTCTATAAATCTGACCTTATGATTAATGGAAAACCATTCCATTATGTTGCAGCTAAAATGTTGTCAAATCGCACTTCAGGACCTGAATCAAGCAAAGGAGAAGGAAAAAAGAATTTCCATTTTGCTGAAGGATCAACCATGATCTTTAAAACAGGTGATGAATACCTTGACGCAAGAGTCGCTTGGAACTTTCGCGCAATTCCCGGTACTACCGTTGAACAAAAAACCGATGAGTTACCACATCCTGATTTCGGTTCACATGCAAATGGATTAAATGCTTTTGCGGGAGGGATATCGGATGGTGATAATGGCGTATGCGCATTTCAACTTTACCGGGCAAATAAGTATAGTAAAATAACTGCAAACAAAGGATATTTCTTTTTTGATAATGGATTTGCAGCTCTTGGTTCTGAAATAAGAAAACGTCCTCCATATCAAGGTAATGAAATTTGGACAACGATTGATCAGCCGGAAAGAAAATCGGATATTACATATTTTATTAATGGAGTTCAGCATATTATTCCTTTAAATTTAAATATTCAACTTGATTTTACTAATATAACTGATGGCGCTTGGTTTTATTGCAACGGAAAAGGTTATATAATTTTCCCCGACAAAAACGGCGTTAACTTAAAAATATGGGCGGAAAACCGGAAGGGCGATTGGAATGATTTGGATATAAGGCATCATTCAGGAAATATACAAACAGTCAATATTTTTCAGCTCTCAATTAATCATCTGACTGAACCCAAAGACGCAAAATACGCTTATCTGGTTCTTCCAAATATCACAGAAGAAAAAATGAACAGTTATTTTGAAAATATTCCTGTTAAAATACTGGAAAACTCCGAATCTGTTCAAGCTGTTCAATTGATGAATTCGAACATCACAGAAATAGTTTTTTATAAGCCGGACTCTATCGTGGTAAATTCCCCCTTTCTTAAAGTGGAACATCCCGGTCCCGACACTCTTAAGGCCGGGATCATTGATTTTACATCGGGAGTGGGTATGGGGGATTTGAAAATTTCAGTTGATAAACCGGCAATAGTAATGTTAGAACTGACAGACAATCGACTGAATTTGTCGATTGCTGATCCGAATCAATATGAGGAAGAAATAGTTGTAACAATAAATGCAAAACTTGAAGCCGGAAAAAATATTGTTTGGAATCCAACAACCGGCAATTCAGAGATAACGTTTAAATTACCGCAAGGAATTTATCGCGGTAAAAGTGTTAAAAGCAGCACAAGTTGGACGCTTGTGGATTAATGGATTACCGATTTTTTCCCATAACTCCCATAGCTCCCATAACTCCCATAATACGATTAACGATTAACGATTAACGATTAACGAATAACGAATAACGAATAACGATTAACTATTAACGATTAATGACCTTACGACCTTATTACTTTCTCGTATCTTTTA
>JAUVKG010000240.1 GCA_030596365.1 Chlamydiota bacterium
GATAATCAGTGTGGTGTTTTTATTTTTATGATTCAGTTTTTCGAAAGTGATTTCGAAAATTTCCGGATTAGGTTTCGCGACGCCGACTTCTTCGGAAATAATAACATCTTTGAACTGCGACATTATCGGAGCTTTAGAAAATCGCGACCTCTGAACAACACTCAATCCATTTGTAATAATTGCGGTAGTAGTTTGAGAAGAGATTATATTAACAATATTTTCCGCGCCGTCAATTAAGAATCCTGCTTCGGCAAAAAAATCGAGATAAACATCTCCGAATACGGTTGTGTCGGTTTTTAGTTTAAATTGATTGAACAATTGATCAAAGCGTTCAACTCTAATTTTCGCGGGAGAGATAAGTCCTTTTTCAAAATCGAGCCAGAGGGTAGAATTTATTATTTTATAGGCATCTATAAATTCTTTTTGATAGGGGATTTGCGTGGTGGTAAAAGCGTTTTCTAAGGCATAAGCTTCTGCCTTATCATAATCAAATAAAGTACCGTCAGCGTCGAAAAGGATGAGTTCAAAGTGCATAGGATTTTAATTAATAGGTTTTGTAGGACTAATAGGACTAATAGGACCAAATGGACACAATGGACACAATGGACAAAATGGACAAAATGGACAAAATGGACATTATGGCCGCCGTGGTCTGGAATGAATTGTTATTTAGACGTTTGGAGCTTGGAAATAATTAAAATCCAAAATCCAAAATTTAATTCGGTGAATTAAATTTCCTCCTATAATAAATGATAAATGATAAATAATAAATAATAAATAGTAACGGTTCGGGGATATCAGTTTTGCCCGGTGAGCCGTTAGTAAAATAACTTGTTCTCCAGCCTTCTTTTAAGTTCCATAAATTTGTAGATTCATAAGGATTAACTATAACAAGCGAATATCCATCACCGTCGGTAGTTGGGTACCAATCATCGCTATATATGAATGCGGCTAAAGTTACCCCTGCTGCGCCCTGGATTTCAATTCTTTCGCCACCGTTTGCTAATTTGCCTTCGTACTCTCCTGCTATAAGAATATCATTTGTATTGTAAAGCGAAGCAAATACAGCGTTGCTTTTTACAACGACTACATAAGCTTCATTGCTGAGTTCTGTTACCGCGCTTCCTGCGAAAGAGAAAGTAATACCGTCAACGAAAGCCAGATCAGAAATATCTAAATTGCTGCCGCTGATATTTTTTATTTCTATGAACTCGAAATCATCACCGCCCGGAGGGTGGTACATAATTTCCGAAACTACGATGTTTTGCGCGCCTGTAACAGAGAAAACAGCTTCACAAATCGGACTCCATTCTACCGCTCCGGAATCAAAAACGCGGGATTTAATTTGAGTTGTTTTTGTTAAGGAAATAGGGGATGAATATGCCGATCCGTGAATTGAGCCGCCTGGATTTCTTGGGTCGCTGCCGTTTGTTGTAAAATAAATTGTGCCTGCCGAGTTAGTGTTGAAGATAGCAACTTCAAAACCGGAAGCTATCGCTCCGCCGTGTTGGTTAAAATAAGGAGCATGCGTGTCGGGCCATAAATTTTCATTTTTAAATTGTTGAAAAACAATAGACCGACGCTGAGGAATCCATTGCGTTTTTGTACGCGCGTCAAAAGTATCCGAGAAAAAGGATTCAAACATTGGTTTAATAATAGTTTCGAGTTTATTCCATTCAGAGAGAAGATTTGTCTGCATCATACAGCCATCTGCGAAATAATGTTTTTGAATTCTGTCGGCAAAAAGAAGACGAAATTCAGCACTGCGTTTAACACTTTGCCAAATATTAGCTATAGGAGTGTCTTCGCCGTTCAAGCCTTCACCTCCGCCGGCTTTCAAAGCGGGATTTTGATTAAAAGCGTCTTTGTCAATATCATTTAAGCCGTTATTAAAGAAACATCCTTCAGCATCCCAAACATAAAATCTGAAAACACCAGAATCGGAACGCTCGCGTGCCACGTTCCAATTATTATTTGGCCAATCCCAATTTGCGCCGTATGTTTCAACGAGAATATAATCAGCATAACTAATCATATCCATCATTTGAGCAGCGGTATTATAATTGTTTAAGATTTCTAAATCGCGAGATTGAAGAAAATCAAGCAATTTATTCCATTCGATTAAATCGCCTTCTTCGGCTAATGATTCGCCAACGGAAACATTGCCCTGCCGAATGATGTCCCAATCTTCATCAGTGTTATAATGTTCCTGGAAGAATTTTTCATCATATCTTTCGACAAGATTATAGTAAGCTCTTTGCACGCCGTTAACGAACAGCCAGGAGATGCATCCTTTACTGCAGACATTACCCATATTAATAGAATTTCTTCTAACGAATTCGTCTATTATAAAAGGATTTTTCCAATCGTTTTTACCGCTACGCAGGCGCAGGCTATCAAATTCTGAGATTTCTAAGTCAGGGAAAACGGGGAAGTTTAAAATATTGTCACCGTAATCACTCCGGAAGAACAAATTAAATTGCGGTTTTTTGAAGTGTGGAAATTCATCCCATTTACCAGACATATCTTGTAATCTATATCTTGGTCGTGTCCAATCACTGCCGGCGATTCTAATCCCGCAGTCAATTTGCTTCCAAATATTTGATTGACAATTTAAAAATTCAACTGAAGTACGACGCTCATAAGATCGACCATGCTGCATTGGGATATTATAATCGTCCGGAGTGTCATCAATCCAATAATCGACATAAGTGGTGCCAGTCCAGTGGCCGCCGACGATTGAGGTTACGCCATTTGGTTTAAAAATTGATTTTTGCCAATCAGCAACAATGGAAATAATCGGTGCATTTTTTACACTGGCATCAGAATTAAGAAGATAAGTGCGCGTAGCTATTCGTGATGGAATCCAACCTGATTTAAACGCGCTCGCGCGCAAAACGGTATTAGTATTAAAAGTTAATTGACCGGTGTATAAAGTGGAATTTTCAGTCGGCTCACTTCCGTTAGTTGTATACCGAATTTCAGCGTTTTCAGTTGCGGCAGTTATTGAAACAGTAAGACCGCTGTAAAAGCCGGGATCTTTATCGATTATCGGCATATCAACAATTCCGGTGGAAGTTTCTCCTGGATTTTGTTTACCTGGTGTTGGTGTGGAAAAATAAAGGTAAGAATTGCTTGTCTGGCTCCACCCGTAAGAATGGAAGAAAGATTGTTGAGGGTAGTTTGGAGAAAATCCGCTGATGAAATTACGTGGCAAAGAATTATCAAAAAGCGCTAAAAATTCACCGTCTTTATTAAGTTTGAAATTAGTATGTAAAAATAAATAAGAACCCGTTGCTGAAATTATATTTTTCTCGTCACAAAGAATGACAAGATATCCGCCTGCAGTGATATTAGTATCCGGGAAAATCCATTTATCAGAATCTGATGATTTATCAGTTAGTGACCAACTTTTAAGATTAACAGAAGTAGGTGAAGAATTATAAAGTTCAATCCAATCGGAAAAATCATCATTGATTTCTAAAGGGGGAAGCGGCGGCGGAATTGCTGCCGGCTCGTTTGTACCAATCATATATTTCCAGATATTTGTATAATAAACAAGATTTTCAGGAAAACCTGCGGCGGATAAATCGGCTTTGATAGTCATATCGCTGCTGCTAAAAGTAGCGTTATGTGTTTGGATTGCAAGAACATTTGTGCCGGCAACGAGAAATCTATTTGCACCCGGTAGGGGAATGATTTCCGGCGAGCCTGCTTCGTGGCTGCCTGTTGCCGACTGATTATGGGCAAAGAAGTCACCGACTGCTCCCGTATCTCTGCGAGCGATTTCATATCCGTTCAAATATGCAATAAAGCCGTCATCGTAATCAACTGTTAAAGTCAATAAATTAGTTATCAAAGAATTTAAAATAAAAGGTTGACGAATGTAAAATGAAAAAGCGACATTTTGCACATTTACAGTGGTTGTATCATCACCATCTCCGTAACCAAGCCCGCCGGGACCGGCACTCCATGAACTGTCATTGAAAGAAGAATCACCCCATAAGATATGAAGAGTGTGAGAAATAATTGGACCAAGGTCAAAAAGTCCGCCGGACGGTTCCGCGAGGCCAACAAAATAATTCCAAGTGTCAGAATTATTAACGAGTTGTATTTCAGGGGAGCTGTTTATATAAAGGTTGGCAAAAATTGCCATTGGATTATCTGTGCCTTTATTATGAAGTTGAATCGCAATAATATTTGTTCCTTCAACGAGAAGACTGCTTGCGTTGGGATAATAAATATTTTCGGGAGTTCCTGAACTGTGGGAATTATATGCCGATTGGTCGTGAAAGCCGAAAGCATTTTTTGGGCCCGTGTTTTTTCTTCCGATTTCTTTACCGTTAACAAACGCGATAAAACCGTCATCATAATCGACTTGCAATCGTAACTGATAGATTTTTGCCGCATCGGCTGCGGAAACGATAAATTTCTGCCGAATGTAAAGAGTTTCAGCTTTGCCTTGAAGATCAGATTGAAGATCAGTACCTAATCCGTCAACGCCGAATCCAAACCCTCCGGCGCCATATTTCCATGAAGAGTCATCGAAGTTAATATTCATCCACTGCCGACCGCCACCGAGTTTTGGATAGTTATTATCGGAATAATTTAGAATTCTGTCGGATGTGGCTGCAGCGATTTCATTGATAATTACCGCTGCAAAAGAGTTAATGACAGAGAATGAAATTATAAAAGTTATTAATATTATTTTTCTTTTCATAGTAATTATTGTACATAAGACTCTAGTGAGTGTCAAGTAATTTTTTGAGAGTAGTAGAACTTAAAGCAACAATCGCGAATAAGGATATAAATTTATTAAAGTCAAATCTTAACAGCTATAATAAAATGGATAAAATGGACAAAATGGACATTATGGACAAAATGGACATTATGGATGCCGAGGTCTGTAATAAATTGCTATTTAGATGTTTGTTGCTTTGAAATAATTAAAATCCAAAATCCAAAATTTAATTCGGTGAATTAAATTTCCTCCTATAATAAATGATAAATGATAAATAATAAATAATAAATAGTAACGGTTCGGGGATATCAGTTTTGCCCGGTGAGCC
>JAUVKG010000382.1 GCA_030596365.1 Chlamydiota bacterium
AAGAGAATAAGCAGAGGAATACTCGAAGTGATATAAGCCGCATACAGCAAACCGAAATTTGCTGCAGCTTCAGTTTGAGCTAAAACAAACAAACCGGAAGCAATTACGTGAAACTTTTTATCTGTATTAACAATATAAGGCCAAAGAAAACTGTTCCACATTCCAAGAACATTCATAATCAAATCAACTGACAGAACAGGTTTTGAGAGTGGCAAAATAAGATTCCAGTATAAACTGAAATGGCCTGCACCATCAATTTTAGCCGAATCAAAAAGATCCTGTGGAAGTCCGTCAAAAAAACTCTTGAAAACAAAAATGGCGAATACCTGACCTCCGGCAATCGCCGGAATAATTAGTGCAAGCCTGGAATTCAGCAATCCAAGTTTTTTTACAAGAAGAAAACTCGGGACAAGAGTTAGAACTGCCGGAAACATCATCGTGCTGATAAAGTAATAAAAAATAACTTTGTTGCCCGGGAATCGGAATCGTGAAAGAATGTAGGCAGTTATTGAACCGAACAATAAAACACCGAATGCAGTTGCAATAACTACAAGAAGTGTATTTATAAAATAAGGCCGCAGGACTTTCCAGGCAGACTTATAATTTCTTGTAGCGGAGTTAAAATAGAATTTTATGGCACTTTTATAACTTAATGTTTTGGATATTTGTTCCTGTTCATCATGAACGGTGACGGTCCCTTTTTCTCCTTTAAGTGTCTTTATACTGTAAACAGCAATATATTTAAGAGTCTTCGGAAATCCAAAAAAACTGTGATACATCTCAGTGTTCGAACGAAAAGAATTGTTTATCACGAAATAAAACGGCAATAGCGTTGGTATCGCGAAAGCAAGAATAGCGAGATGAAGTTTCCAGTTTTTTCTATTTTTCATAAGTTGTAAAGGTCTCTAAGGTCAAAGGTCGAAGGTCAAAATAAATTGATCTAATTTCTAATTGACCTAATTTCTAATCAAGTTCCAAAGTCCAATGACTAAAATCCAAACAGGAAGTTCTAATTTTTGGGTATTGGGTTTTGGTCATTATTTAGATCAATTAGAAATTAGGTTAATTCTTTAATTAGTTGCTTGTACTTCTTCAGCAGATTTAAAATATTTAAAATTAATAATTGTCAGCGTGAATATAAGAGCAAAAAGAAATACTCCAACTGCGCACGCGTAACCGAATCTTTGGAAACTGAAAGCGTTAAAATACATCATAAGGCCCGGAACGGAAGTTCGATATCCCGGTCCGCCACCTGTCAGGATAATAAGTCCTTCAAAGCCTTGAACTCCGGCAATTACAGTAAGAATAAGGATAAGTTTCAACTGACTTAATACCATGGGAATATCTATAAGAAAAAATTTCTTTATTCCAACGCAACCTTCCAATAAGGCAGCTTCATTAACACTCTCAGGAATTCCACTTAATCCGGCGTAATATATCAAAACTTCAAATCCACCTATAAATGGGAAACCAACCATCGCTACAGCAACAAGCGCGGTGCCGGGATTGGTAAGCCAACCGCGGGCTAGGTCGCCCATACCGATTAAGCGAAGAAATTCGTTGATAAAGCCCTGACTTGAGTAGATCATTCCACCCCAGATAAGCATAATTGCCACACCGGGAACGACAATAGGAACAAGAAAAAGGATTCTGTAGAAATGGCGCCACCGTTCTGAATGAATTGAATGGATAAGTTTAGCAACAATTA
Source organism: Chlamydiota bacterium (assembly GCA_030596365.1). Classification (GTDB taxonomy): domain Bacteria; phylum Auribacterota; class UBA3054; order UBA3054; family B51-G9; genus B51-G9. Next base: position 1,709 of record JAUVKG010000382.1, read on the forward strand.
GCGGAAGAGACAATCTAACTGCCACAGCGAAAAAAGTGAAGAAAGCCATATTTGCCAAAGAAATATATGTGGTTGGATCGGCAGTGAAATACTCTGCATAATGACTCAATCCTACAAATCGGGAGACTCCGCCAATTTCAAATTCGAAGAAAGATTTTTGGAATGCCCAGAAAACAGGCAGATAAGTGAACAATCCGAGTAAGGCAACCGGAATGATTATAATAGAGTAGCAAACGAGAGCTCCGCTCAGTTTGTATGAAATAAAAGGTTTGTTTTTTTTATTCGCCATATTATTTTAGTCTTAAAGTCTAAAGGTCATAACACACCCCGTCGCTCCCCCACCATACGCGGGGCCCGCGCGCCACCCCTCTCGAGAGGGGATTTCAAAGGTCAAAGGTCTAAAGGTCTAAAGGTCAAAGGTCTAAAGGTCTAAAGGTCAAAGGTCTAAAGGTCTAAAGGTCAAAGGTCTAAAGGTCTAAAGGGTGAATCATTTTAATTTAAGTTTTAGCCTTATGTGTTTCTTATGTGGTTTAAAAAATTAATTCGTGTAAATTTGTGAAATTCGTGTCTCTACTTTTTATTCGGTATTATCGGCATATCAATATAATTTTTTCTTAATGGAGCGAGTCGCTGCCATTCTTTTTCCATAGCTTCAAAATCAGGATGCTTTTTACGTGTGTAACGAAGGTATGCACCTTCCAGATTTTTTTCCTGCCATTCAATCCACTCATCAAGCGAAATATATTCGTCAAGATAGAGTAAAAGCATACGTTGCAGAATATCACTAAACTTTAAATCAAAAGTATAAGTCCATTTGGTTGTAGTATAACGTCGCTGTAATATTTCCTCAAATGGCTTTAAAAGAGGAAGCGTTTTTACTCCTTTAATATTAGGAATAAGTAACGGACGTTCATTGACAATTTTTCTGTATTGATCAGGAACCGTAATAAACTGCATGAAATCAACAACACGTTTAATCCTTTCAGATGTCTTTGGGTCACCGGTGTCGGAAAACGCGGAATTGGAAATCTCAAACTGAGCGCCTGAGCCGCCTATAACGCACATTGGCACGCCGGCAGCGTATTTTGAAGTGTTTGTAGTGAATTTAGGAAGGTAAAAAACGTCCCATTCAAAATCGATATCTTTATCTGCATCAAAACGATAAGATACCAGGTTGGCTGTCCAGATCATCGCCGCGTCGCCACGGACAAACGCGCGAATCATATCTTCAGTAGCGATATCTTTATTTGAGAAATCTCTAAAGCGTTTAATTAATTTCCATAATTCTCTGTATCGAAGATCGTAACGTGTGAAAAAACCTTTTTTGAAAAGAAAACATACTTCATCCCAATCAAGATAGCCCTGTAAATATTTCTCGCGAACAGGATCTTTTACTAAATCAATACCCGGTAAAATATTATAATATAGTTGGTCTAAAAACAAATCGATTCCCCAATCGGCGAAAATACCTACAACGGTTTGTATGGGTATATAACCCGCTTC
>JAUVKG010000092.1 GCA_030596365.1 Chlamydiota bacterium
CGTGTCAATTCGTGTAATCCGTGTCTAAAAGATTTATGTATCTACAAAATCCGTTTTACTTTTAAAACCAAAAATGATATAATAACGTTAGTAATTTTAATGTGCGCCCATAGCTCAATTGGATAGAGTGCTTGGCTACGGACCAGGAGGTTTGGGGTTCGAATCCCTATGGGCGTACCATTTTTATTTAATGATTTAACGATTTTATCATTGAACGATTTTAAATCCACTCATCTTTCAACCAATCAATTTTTATTTGCTTAGCAATTAATCTGCATGCTAACACTTATAAATTTAATTTGCGTGAAGCGGAAATTTCCTCAGGCGTGCCTGCATTATTATTTAATGATTTAACGATTTGGTGATTTGGTGATTTGGTGATTGAACATCATATCAATCGTATCAATCGTATCAATCATATCAATCATTCAATAATAAGCGGCACGCCCTTTTGAATAAATTATATTTTTCTGCGTCTATATTTCTGAAAACAATTTATGACGCTCCGGCGCCGACCTTAACAAATAACAACACAAAAAGAGAGGTCGCTATGAAAGCTCTAAAAATATTTGCAATCGCAACTTCAATATTACTGTTCACTGCCACTGCACAGGCTAAATTCTATTATAATTTCGGTTTGAATCTCGGCATTGGCGCCCTTGGTTTTGGATGGAACAATTATGACGATGGTTATGAAGTTGCTGTTGTTCCCTATGCTCCTGTAGTTGCAACACCGGTTTATACTCCCCTGCCATACTCTTATGTTTCCGGCTATGATTACGGAAATTGCAGTTGGTGGCCAAGTATAAGTCTTTCATTGAACTCATGTGGAGGTTATTATGGTGGATATGACGGTTATGGTGGATATGGCCGATATGGCGGTTATGGATATAATTCATGTTACAGCCCATTCAGTTTAAGCTTTGGCTGGGGTTCCGGTTGGGGATTTGGTATCGGTTGGGGATACGGTGGTGGATACGGTGGATATTATGGAGGCGGAAATTACTGTGGATATTACGGAAGAGGCTATTATGGCGGAGGGTATTATGGCGGAGGGTATTACGGTGGGGGATATAATAATCATTACGGTGATAATTATTACTACTATAATAATTATCCTGCAACTGCCCAACGTCCAAAAACAGTTCGTGAAAATAATATCCCATACCAAAATCAAAGAGAATCAAGAAACTCACTCCGGGGATCATTAGCTGATAACAGAAGAGTAAACAGATCCGAAAATTCAGGCAGCGGATCAAGAATCGCCCGTGTGGAAAAGAGTCTATCAAGAAGCTCTTCCGGAAAAGACCGCGGAGAACGTGTAAGTTCTTCAAGAAATTTACGTTCTGAAATCTATAACAAGAAAAGCAATTCTTCAACCAGGCGGTATACACAATCAAGAATTAGCAGAGCGCCGCAAACAAGAACTACAAGCAGATTACAACGTACATCAAGAACTTCGCGATCAACTGCATCAAGAGCAGCGAGACCAACCGTTAATCGGGCAACTGCATCAAGAGTGACGAGACCAACTTCTCGACGTGCAACTGCATCAAGAGCAGCGAGGCCGACTATTAATCGGGCAACTGCATCAAGAGCAGCGAGACCAACCGTTAATCGGGCAACTGCATCAAGAGCAGCGAGACCAACCGTTAATCGGGCAACTGCATCAAGAGCAGCGAGACCGTCCTCTCATCGTGCGCCTACATCAAGGGCATCGCGACCGTCCTCTCATCGTGTTTCGGCACCAAGGATGTCACGGCCGTCTGCTCCTCGCGCTTCGGCACCAAGGATGTCATCACGTGCACCGTCGGCATCAAGGATGTCATCTATGGGGATGTCTTCCGGTGGAAGAATGAGGCGATAACAAATTAGATTACGACAAATTGTTTATCAAAATGCCGCCTTGATACGTAATCGGGGCGGCATAGTTTTTTTGATAAAAGTAAGTCAAGCTTCCGGCTTGACATTAAGCTGGAAGCTTAACCTACTCTAACACCACTCGAAAAAGAGCAAAACCGCAAAGCGATGTTAAAATCCCCCCTTTGAAGGGGGTGCCCAAAGGGCGGGGGATGTTTTTTAAGGAAATTATTAACATTTTGGCACCAATGAAATACAAAAGTTTTACATCCTCCTTTAATCCCCCCCAGCATTCGCGGGGTCAGAGACCTTCAAAGGGGGAATTGTTTTAGCTTATTTTCAGGTATCAGAGTTATTCCACCCGAATTTACAATTCGAACACGTTATTCCCGAACTTTTACCCCGGAGTATGCTTAGCGAAAGGAATGCTTTAAAAAAGTTAATTCGATTGCAATCAACTGGGAATGTTGATAGAATCTTATTTAATATCTTTTTGATTTTATATTCCATACCTAACGGCACGGTTAATATTTTTATATATTTTTCTACAAATATTATGTCCCTAACGGGACTAAAACACGTAATATCATGAAATGGCAGCCTTTAAAATGAAAAAATTCTCAATACTACTTTTGATTATTTCTCATTGCGCTTTAGCTTTAATGACAGGCAAGCCTTTGTTTGATGTTACTCTCGGTGATCCGAGTTATGAATACAAATCTGTTAAAGGGATAAATTCTTATATTCTTGCTAATATAAAACAACGTACAGTTGATGAAAATAGATATTCTGAATATTATAATCTTCAAGATTTTAAAGCAAACCAACGATTCTACCGAGTTCACATTCCTGTAATTATAAAGCCCAATTTTTCCTCTTTACCGGATGTAGTCAATTTATCGTATTCATTTTCTTTTGAATCCATATACAGGAAAAAAGTAGATAACAAGAAACAAACAATCAGATCACCTATTAATTTCCCGTTTGAATGGGAAAAAATCCCCCTTTCAACCGGTATTTCTACAAAATGGACTGTCTCTTCCGAATGGATGGTGAAAAGCGATAAGGACATTTGGGATAATTGTGATATACTTGTTGAAAACAGTTTTGGTAAATTAAAAATCGTTAAAAAAGAAAGTAAAAGCGATCGATGGTCCCAACCGCTTGTTGATTTATATTTCCCGTTTTCTATAAGTTACTGGTCAGACCAAAAAGGATTTGATAATCTATGGCCGGACGAAATTTTTCCGGAACTTGTGTATCGTGAAGTGAAGGGCAATGAAGTTTTTTTAGGATGCAGTGTACAGGTTTTTTCACCTGATTCCGATGATTTATCTTGTGGAACGTTAGAGATAGATGACTTGCGTAAATTATTTAGCAATTTAAAAAATGATTGGATTAATCCATATAAAAACAAAAATATTTACACCAATTTATGGAAAGAAAGCAGCTGGGCTGCAAAATACAATAAAATTGCAGATCAGAGATTGAAAGCAGCTTTTCTATCACGTATTTGTCATAAATTTCCAAATGACAGCGATGCCGCCGAATTGCTTTTAAAACAATTGGCTATTAATAAAGATAGCGAAAAAGCAGGACGCGTTTACGTAAAATGCAAAAAAAAATGGCCCCTTTGGCAGGAACACTGGTTTAAAATTTACCTTTCATCAATGAAAGACGAACCTACACGCCGGGCGTTGCTAATGGCGTTTCGACGCGAACAACCTAATTCAGGTTTCGCGCTTGATAAGCTTACCCACTCACTTATAAAAGATGAGCGTACCGGTCCCGCGAAACGTCTGACAGACACCTGGCAATCAATTGAGCCAAGTAATATTTACGTTTATGCCGCGCAAATCGACATTGCAAAATTAAATGATAATGAAGATAAATTAAAGATTGCTTATAATCAGGCAATTAGATTCGCTCTTCCTGTCCAAACGAACATTTATTTAAGCGGTCCCGGATATAATTTATATGTTAAGGGATGCAATCTTCTTAAAGCAGACAAAACCGAAGATGCGCTCAGGTATTTTCGGAAGACGCTTACTGTTACGAATTCAGTTGCGTGTCATATTCGCATTGGCGATGCTTATTTAAAAGCCGGTATCACCGCTTCAGCGATAAGGTCATATAAGAAAGCTTTAAATTTATCCCCAAAACATCCTGCTGCTTTATCCGGAATTTTGCATTCATATAATAAAGTTAAGGATTCCCATTCCGAGAAGCCTTATCAAAAAAGCTTAGAAAATGTTATATCGCCATTGGTTAAAAAAGAAATTTTAAAGAAAAATTGGACTAACGCAATCGCTCTCGCAAAATATGTTCTTGATGCTTATCCTGATTCTTATACTATGTCATGCGCATATATTCGCTCACTTATTCATCTCGGTTTATTTGGCCAGGCAAGTGAAAAACTTTATAAGTTAAGCAGCAACCGCCGATTTGACGCGCAAGCGAATATGCTATGGGCGGAACTCATAATGTCTATTTACAATGACAAAGGTGTTTTAGTTTTAAGTAAAAATAAAATTGATTGGCTTGAACTTGCAATTAAAGCATGGGAAAAAGTCAGTGAATTATCACTGGCATATCCTGCTGCATATATTGAACAGGCCATTCTTAATTTACAGAAGCAAAATTATTCCCGTGCTTATCTTGCATTGAAAAAATGTTATAAAATATCCCCTTCTCCCGAACTTGCGATTTGGATTGCTGATATTTGTATGCAAAAAGCTGATAAAACTCCTAATATGACTCTGCCTGACCACACATCTAAAACTTTTGCCGCGGAAGCTGTCAACTTTTATATTAAAGCAAATGAATCGGCAGATAATAAATTTTACTCTCCGGAATCTTGTATCGGGCGTTACCGTGCGGCAAAACACGAATCCAAAAGCGGTGCGGATTATAACGCTTATCTGAGAAAAGCATCACGTATTTTCCCGGCTTCTCCTGAAATTCGCGCGGCGCAAATAAAAGCTTACGCCGATGCAGGTGCTACAGCTCCGGCTCTTTGGGTACCTTACACGAATGCACTTGAGAACTTGCGGCCAGTAAGTTCCCAAGTTTTATCGTGTCTGGAAAAGCTCTATGGTTTACGAGAAATTAATAAAAGCAGCATTTTAATGAAAGCGGCATTGAATGATCTGTTTTGGAGCACCATTTTTTTCCAAAATACCCATTCCAAAAATGAAATCGCTGCACCGCAAAAAGTATACACAATTAAAAGCCGATCGGGTTTCCGGTTTATCTTAAAAAAACATATTTTCGTTCAGCCGGGTGGAGCTTATGAATGGTTTGCCTTTCGGTCAAAATATACCTCCGGCGATTTAAAGAGCGGGAAAACATTATGGTGGCAAAAGCGAAAACTTTTTTCTTCTGCTTACACTAAAATAAAAGCAGCTTATAATTCAGTCGAAAACAGAACCGGGGATGTTGCAATTTGTCATGCAGCTGTTAAACGTGATCTCTGTCGTTCGTTTATGCTTATCGAAAATAGTCCGGCATCGGCATATAACAGTGAATTACGAAGAATTTATTTTCTTCCTGTCTCTTCTCCGCCAAAATATCATAGCAGAGGTTTTTATAATTCAGAGGCTAATCGGCTGGGAAGGCTGAAGATTGATGTTCCTAATATTTTTAATCAGATTGTTAAAAATCCATTGCCACCAAGAAGTTCAGGCAGTTCAGCTCTTCCGCCTGCGGTCCGTCATTTTTATTTACCTGAAACTGTATTACAAAATCTTTTACCGGATTTTTTACAAGACATTCTACCCACGAAAAATATAGAAAGCATGCAGCCGCTGGAAAAAGTTAATTATATTTCAATGCCGGATAATAATAAAGAAATAATATTATGGCGTGAAAAAGGTCCACGGCAAAGAGATTCAAGTTGTAATTTCACAGATGACGGAATGATTATTCATCAAATCCCTGAAAAGGATTCTGATTCATGGAAAGGCAGTGGATTTTATCCGTTAACCCGCAATCATCAGATTCCATATCTTAACAGTTTTTTTGATAAACCGCTTACGGGAGCAATTCAAGACATAAGCATTGGTACAGCGAATATGGAACCGGAATTCCCCCCTGTTTTTTCTTTTATTTTTTCCCCTTCCCCTGCTGCAGCATCTTATATGAAATGGAATGACGAATGTTTAACTTTAGAATTTACGTGGATAAATACTTCCAATGCTGTTTTAAAAGTTTTTGTTAAAAGTTATCAGCTTGAGGATGGATTGTTATACGACAATCCCGGAATAAAGATTGGAGAGGAAAACATAATTACTCCAATAGACATTCATATAAAAATAGGTAGTAGAAAGGTTGATATTTTTTCAAAAAACAATAGCGAAATAAATTCAATGGAAAAAATAATCAGCAGTTTTCATGATCTATCAAAATTCGCCTGGCGGAAGGGAGTATATTTTGGTGTTCAGACCAAAGCATGTACCTCCCCTGTAGATTACAAGGTCAAAGACTTTCATTTTGGGAAGGAAGAAGAATAAGAATTGCCCACGGACCACACGGAAAGACATGGAAAAATATAATACAATTTTATTTATTTTTAAAAAGAAATAAATTTATAATCTTTTTGTGTTTTTTGACTTCTTAGTGTCTTAGAGTCTTAGTGGCTAATTAATAAATAAAGTTCGTGTAAATTAGTGCAATTAGTGTCTAAAATATTGTTAATAGTTTACAATAAATTTTTTATTTTTCCGTGTCTTTCTGTGTGTTCCGTGGGCAAATTTATGAATATTAATTTTTCCATTCATTCATTTCCCCTTTTCTCTTTTTCACTTTTGCATAAAAATCGATGTTTTAGCAGTCTATTATAGTGAGAACGAAAATGTTTTTGTTTTTTGACCGATTAGGACGCTAAAAAGTCGAAGACAACTCGGGCGCAGCTAGCAGCGTCAGATAATTTTTAACCTTTAAAAGGTAATGGTGTGACTCAAAAATCTAACGACCTTGTTTTGGAATGGTTTGAAGCATATAAAAATCCCCTTTACGGGTATGTGCGTTCACTCCTCCGAAACCGTGCGGATGCAGATGATGTTTTTCAGGAAACATTTACCACTTTATTACAGCGCGGTGAGAAAAATTCTAAAATAAGATACCCTAAAACTTATATTTATCATATCGCCCGGAACAAAGCTTTCGATTTGATGAAAAAGTACAAAAAGCAGCCGGTATCTCTGGAAAGTCTTTTGGTTCAACCATCGGAAGAATATCTTCCTGACTGGTTAGATGTAGAAATGTTAAATTTGGCATTAGACAAAATTTCCGAAAAAGAAAGAGAGATCATATTATTGAAAATTTATGATGAAATGACTTTTAGAGAAATTGCTAAAGTTACCGGTTGTCTTCTTCCAACAGTTGCTGCACGTTACTTACGCGGCATAAAGAAGTTGAAAAAGATTATGGAGAAAAATTATGAAGACTAATAAATTAATAAAAGAAATGAAAAAATTCAACCGGCAGGTTCCTTCTGAAGAACTTGAGAACAAAGTCCGGCATAATATAAAAACGAATTTTGTTTTTGATGAAAAACCTGCTTACAAATTTAAGAGGTCTATTATGAAAAAAATTATACTATTGACATCAGGATCATTGGCCGCAGCTGTTATCACATTATTTATTTTTATATCGTTACATCCTGTAGGTATGGATTCGTTTAAAACAGGTTATGATACCTCATACATAGATAAAGACGCTTCTCTCGCAGTCATTACCACACATAAAAAACTGGAGAAAAGAACAGGTTTAAAACGGGCAGCAAAAGCTTCTTCGACAAAATATGACTCTCTTGGACGGATATCAGACAAAAAGGACGCTGTTATTCTCTCTGAATGCAAAACTGTTGGCGGGTCCTTGTCACAGAGTTCAGACGAATATAAACCTGTTTTGCTGTGTGAAAATATTGCTTCTGAATCGAAAGAGTGGAAATTAAACAGAAAACGCTCCTTAGCTAAATCAAAAGGGAGAAGGAGAATATCCGGCGATGATTATGCTTATAACTGTTTGGTTGATTTGCCATCAATTCACGCTCCAATGCCAAAATCAAAACCTCGGGAAAAATTTAATACTGAAGATTATGACAGAATCTATGACAATGAATTTAAAGTAGCGCAAAACACTCCCCTGTCAACTTTTTCTATAGATGTTGATTCAGCCTCATACGCGAATTTGAGAAGATTTCTCAACTCAAATACCATGCCGCCAAAAGATGCTGCACGAATTGAGGAGATGATAAATTATTTTACTTATGACTATCCGCAACCGAAAAATGATTTGCCATTTACAATAACTACCGAGGTGGCAAAATGTCCATGGAAACCCGAAAATAATCTTGTAATGATAGGCCTTCAGGGAAAAGAAATCAAAATCGACAAACTCCCGCCGAATAATCTTGTTTTTCTGCTCGATGTTTCCGGATCGATGAACAGCCGTAATAAACTTCCGCTCCTGAAATCCGCTTTTAAACTTTTGGTGAAACAGCTTAGACCGATCGATCGTGTATCAATAGTTGTTTACGCCGGTGCGGCGGGATTAGTTTTAGACTCAACCTCCGGCAATCAAAAAGACAAAATATTAAAAGCAATTGATAATCTTAATGCAGGCGGATCAACGGCAGGCGGTGCGGGAATAAAATTAGCCTATAAAATCGCAAAGGAGAATTTAATTTCCAAAGGCAATAACAGAATTATTATCGCAACCGATGGCGATTTTAATATTGGTGCAAGCAGTGATTCTGAACTTGTAAGACTAATAGAAGAAAAGAGGGATGATGGAATTTTCCTTACTGTTCTGGGTTTTGGAATGGGAAATTATAAAGATAACAAAATGGAA
>JAUVKG010000232.1 GCA_030596365.1 Chlamydiota bacterium
AAAAAAATATTAGTGGTTAAAAAAATATTCGTGGTTGAAAATTGATTCGTGATAAAAAATGACAAATAAATTAAAATCTTATATCGCTTTAATTTTAATCGCAATTGTTGCAGCTCTTTTCATATATAGCTTGTGGGAAGAAATTCGCGGCAATAGAGAATTTGCGGCTGAAACTGATATATTAAAAAAAATTGACCTATCCGGTTTTACAAAACTTTCAAGCGGTAAAGTCGCTCGTGCCGGACTTTCCATGCGAATTGCTGAATACTGGGAACCTATAGAAGATAAAGCTGTGAAATGCAACTTGTGTCCGCGAATTTGTATAATACCTAACGGTTATAGCGGGAAATGTCGGGCACGCGTAAATATTGATGGAATTTTGAGAACAATAGTTTACGGAAAACCTGTTGCTGTTCATGTCGATCCGATAGAAAAGAAGCCGCTTTTTCATTTTCATCCCGAAACCAAAGTTTTTTCCATTGCGACAGCAGGCTGCAATTTAAAATGTATTTTTTGTCAGAACTGGGAAATTTCACAGGCCAAACCGGAAGAAACAAGGTATATAAATATGTCTCCGGAACAGGTTGTCGCGGAAGCTATTCGTTCCGGCAGCAAATCAATAGCGTATACCTATACCGAACCTACAATTTTTTTCGAATATATGCGCGACACAGCAAAACTTGCAAAAGAAAAGGGGTTAAAAAATGTTTATATAACCTGTGGGTATATCGAAGAAAAGCCGCTGCGGGAGCTTTGCAAATATATTGACGCGGCGAATGTGGATTTAAAAGGCTTTTCCGAAAAGTTTTATGCGGAATATACTTCCGGAAAATTAAAGCCCGTTTTGAGAACCTTCAAAATCCTCAAAGATGAAGGAATATGGACAGAACTGACAAATTTAATTATCCCGGGCGCTAACGACAGTCCGCAAGATATAAGTAATCTTTGCGAATGGATAGTAACTGAAATTGGTGAAGATATACCTGTGCATTTTTCAAGATTTTATCCCAATTACAAAGTTTTGGACAGGCCACCCACTTCATTGTCAACACTTAATATGGCGATAGATATTGCAAAGAGTTTTGGTATAAAATATATTTACGCTGGAAACGTTGCGGGAAGCAAATATGAATCAACTTACTGTCACGGTTGCGGAAGAAAAATTATAGGACGAAGAGGATATTACATCAGCAATATAAATGTAAAAGATGGGAAATGCGAGTTTTGTGGAACCGAAATTCCCGGAAGATGGTAAATCCGAGATTCGAGACCCGGAATCCGTAATCGGTAAGAACGCGAGTACGACGTTACTTCGTTAGGAATTTAATAGAGTGTCAGGCGAAAAGTGAGGAATAACTCTGATGTTTAAAAATATTAAATAAAACTGTGAAAAAGAAATATGTCAAAAATCCAAAAGGTTTCTCCATACTTGAAAATCTATAAAGAATATGATATAATTTTCTGCATGAGCGAAACTTTTAAATTATAAAAATGGGTGTATATTATGTTGATTAATAGAGAAATATATTTAAATAAAATCGAAGGTTACATTAACGCGCCTATTATAAAAGTGTTGACCGGAATGCGCAGAGCCGGGAAAAGTTGCCTTATGAAGCTGATAATTAAAAAATTAATTTCCGCCAAAGTTCCTAAAAACAATATTATTTATATTAATATGGAAAGACTGGACTTTGATTTTATAAAAAATTATCTTGATTTGAATAAATATGTTTTAGAGAAATCTAAAAATATAAAAGGTGAAATTTATTTGCTCGTTGATGAAATTCAGGAAATTGATCAATGGGAAAAATGTATTACTTCTTTATTTTCTGACGGCAGATACGATATTTATCTGACAGGTTCAAATGCTCATCTGCTTTCTTCTGAATTAGCCACTCTGCTTTCCGGTCGTTATGTTGAAATCCCGATTCAAACTTTAACATTTAGAGAATTTTTGATATTTCGCGGTGAAAAGAAAAAAGAATTAGACAACGAATTTCAACTTTTCTTGAAATATGGCGGGTTACCGGTTTTGCATTTTTTAGAATTTGAAGATGATATTATTCATAATTATATAAATGATATTTTAAATGCTATTATTTTAAAAGATTTAGTAGAACGAAACAAAATCCGAAATGTTATTTTGTTAAAAAAAATCCTTCGATTTGCTTTTGATAATATCGGCAACATTTTTTCGGCTAAAAAAGTAGCCGATTATCTTAAATCGCAAAAAATTAAAGTCGGGGTTGAAACTGTTCAAAATTATCTCGCATTTTTTTGTGACGCCTTTGTTCTTCACAGAGTCCAAAGATTTGATATTAAAGGTAAGAGATTTTTAGAATTCAGCGAAAAATTCTTCTTAAATGATATCGGGTTGCACGATGCTATTCTTGGCGTTAATCAAAATAATATTGCCGGAGTTCTGGAAAATATTGTCTTTCTCGAACTGTTAAGCAGAGGGTATAATGTTTGTATAGGTAAAAATAATCAAAACGAAGTAGATTTTATCGCTGAAAAAAACTCGAATAAGATTTATATTCAGGTTGCTTATTTATTAGCTTCGAAAAAAACTATTGACAGAGAGTTTTCTGTCTTGGAAAATATTAAAAATCATAACAAAAAAATAGTCTTGAGTTTGGATAAATTCTTGAATATTGAGCGAAGCGGCATTATTCATAAAAATATTATTTCTTTCTTGTTGGATTTTTTTTGATTTTAGCGTGTGGGAAACTACAATCAACGATAAATGGCGATTGTATTCAACAAGTTTTGTCGGTTATGCTCTGAATTGTGTTAGCAAAGATTAAAAACAAAAATTTCTTTAAGAAAAAAGTAGCCACGAAGGCACGAAGACTCGAAGAAGAAAAAAATTGCATTCTTAGTGCCTAAAAAATATTGCCGGTAAAATCAGAATAAGAAGCCCGGTAACAATTGCCGTTAGAAATCCAAATCCTAAAACCGGCGGGATAATTATACTAAAAAGCAGGCCGCCGATCAGTGCTCCACATAAGTCAGCCGCGTACAAAACTATTCCGCCATGTTTGATATTTTGCATACGTCGTGCCAATATTGTAAAACAAGTTCCTACGCACAAGCCGCAGATAGTATTTAATACAAATGAAAAAATCATTACATGCGATGGCAAAGTAGGCCAGGGGGCAAATGTTATTGCAAATAGTGTTGCGCATAAAATAATGACCGCTGCAGGCAGAAAGATTTTTTTAGTGGTCACTAATTTTTCAATTGTATATGATGCAATTGCGAGACCTAACATAAAGCCCGAGAACAACAAACCAATTGAATAAAAAAGGTTTCCGCGCTCAATTACAAATCTGACAAGCAGAGTCATTTCGCCTATAAAGCCAACAGCCGAAAATGTTGTCATTAGAAACCAAATTTGAGTTTTCGGGAAATTTGCAATTGCGCTTGCGTAAGTTGCGCCAGCCCACAAAATCAACATTATAAAAGAAATAATCATTACTGCCGAACCATGTCTGTAAAGTAACGACAAAATTTTGTGAGTAGTTCCGGCAAATCTTGCTTCGGAATAAAGCAACGCATCGCCATATAAAAAAGGAGATAAATCTTTGTGAACAGGAAGGAATTTGAATTGTGCGCATGCATTTGTGAATTGTGTCACGCGAAAAATATTTAGATTATCATTAATCAGCGCGGCATTAAACCAGCAGGTTGCTCGCACTGGGAAGTGCGGCTTACTTATCCAGAAATCCGGATCATTTGACAGTTGCTGTGTGTTTGAAGCAATAAGCAATGTGCTTGAACCGGGAATAATAGTTACATATTTAAAAACAGATCTCATCGTTATAATAGTTCTTGAAAGAATTCGTGCAAGGTCATCGGGCACGTATCCCGCACTGCCCGGGAGCGCGACAGTAAAAGTTCCGTTAACCGCCAAGTGTTTTGCAGTTATTTTGAACCATTCTTTTGAGTACAAGCGGCTTGAAGCATAAGATTCCGGGATGCCTATATTTTGAACAATGACATCATAATATGTATTTTTATGTGTTTGTAAAAATGTCCTGCAATCTTCAGGAACAATTTTCACGTGAGGTGAGTTTAAAGTTTTTGAATCTTCAGGCAAAAGGAATGGCGAGAATTGGTTTATCAAATTTTTTTCCGGTTCAGGAATGGTAATTTCCGAAAAATCCTTTTGCAAAAATTCTCTTAAAAGTCCGTTGTAAGGAAAACCCATAAGCAAAGCTGTTTTTGGCTTTTCTGTCGAAAGATAAGAATACCAACTGATCTCTTCTGCCGATTCACGCTGTATGCTTGAACCGATCAACCTGCCATTTATGTAGAAAGCAGATTCGTTATCGTGTGTGGTTACAGTAAACCTTTCGCGTGGCGAATCAATGTCCAAAACTATTTTACCTGTTAAAAACCTGCTTGAAGTTTTTTGAGAAAAATGTTCAAGAAAATCATTGCTTTTCCACGCAACAAAGAGGAAAAGGATGATGATGAGAAATTGGAAATTAAATAACATCCCCCTTGCCCCCTTCAAAGGGGGAATTAGCATTGGTATTGAAAAAAGAAATGCGATCGAAAACCACCAGTGCTGCAGTGGAATGAAAAAAAATGTGACAAGAACACCTGCAATAAGTGCACCAATAGTTTCGGGAAGATAGATATAAGAAACCAACTTTTTTCTGGAATCTTTTAATGATTTAATAGCAGCGCCGGTAGCAAAACCACTGAAAAGACAGGGGAGGGCGGTGGTGGCAATCGAAAGAATGGCTGCATGGCTAAGATTAATTGATTCACCGGGGAGCTTACCGGTGAATGCCCAGAAACACCTCAGCAAAATAAGTTCTATAATTGAAACTATAACAGAAGCGATCCATGCAGGATAAATCCATCTATTCGAATATTTACCCGGTGTGATATAAAAACTAATAACGCAACCGGTAGCTGCCCACATCAGCCAGGCGGCAAGAATTGCAGCGACAATAAATTCATTTCCGCGCAGCCAGATCCCTGCTTCACGAATCAGAAAGACCTGAGTGAAAAGAGTAGTGAAGCCGAGACCGACTAACAAGCCTGCAATGTTAGGGCTCCGGATTTTTGAATTGGTAATAGCCACGGGTAAGGTTAATAGTTAATCGTTAATAGTTAAAGGTCTAAAGGTCTAAAGGTCTAAAGGTCTAAAGGTCTAAAGGTCTGAACT
>JAUVKG010000194.1 GCA_030596365.1 Chlamydiota bacterium
CCTCACACGAAGTTTAAAGGCGAAGTATATATATTGTCGAAAGAGGAAGGCGGACGTCACACACCATTTTTCAAAGGATATCGTCCCCAGTTTTATTTCCGTACAACCGACGTAACCGGCGCGGTAACCTTACCTGAAGGAACGGACATGGTAATGCCTGGCGACAATGTAACGATGAGAGTAGAATTAATAACACCGATTGCTATGACTTTAGGACTCCGTTTTGCGATACGCGAAGGCGGTAGAACAGTTGGAGCTGGTCAGGTAACAGAAATAATTGAATAATAAGGTAAATTATTATGGCAAGAGAAGTTATTACACTTGCATGTACTGAATGTGGGAACCGCAATTATACTACTAAGAAGAATAAGCGTGCAGGCACAGGTCGTTTAGAGCGGAAAAAATATTGCCGTCATGACAGACGACATACATTACATAAAGAAACTCGATAAAAATCAGGAAATCAGAATTTGGAATTCAGCAATGATATTTTAAATCTGAAGTAGGGCAGTAGCTCTAATTGGTAGAGCGCCGGATTCCAAATCCGATGGTTGGGGGTTCGAGTCCCTCCTGCCCTGCCAGAAATACAACAGGAAAGAAAAATGGCAAAAGAAAAAAATAATGTTAATATAATTGATCGTTCCAAAACGTTTATCAACGAAGTATGGCTTGAACTTCAAAAGGTAAACTGGACACCCCGCCGTCAACTTTTTCAGGCGACCCGTGTAGTAATAGCGGGAACATTTGTATTAGCGATATATTTATTTCTGACTGACACTGCTTTTTCTGCTATACTTCAATGGTTTCTTAATTTAAGACTATAATAAATCTACGGGATATCCATAATGCACAAATGGTATGTATTACACGCGTTGTCCGGAAAAGAGCAACGAGCAAAAGAATCGCTTGAAGAAAGAGTGAGGCTCGCAGAAATGGGAGATCAGATTCGTCAGGTTATTATTCCTGTTCATACGGTTCAGGATATTCGTGGCGGTCAGAAGAAAATATCTACCCGCAAGTTTTTTCCCGGATACATGATAGTAGAAGTTGAGTTAAATGATGCTTCCTGGCAGCTGATAAAGCAGACACAGGGAATTATTGGTTTTCTCGGCGGTGCAAAGCCCAAATCTCTTAGCCAAAAAGAAGTTGCGGAGATGTTTGAGCAAATAGAAGAGTCCAAAGAAAAAGTGGCTCCGAGAGTTCGCTTTGAAAACGGTGACCGGGTGAAAGTAAACGAAGGTCCTTTCGAGGGATTTATTGGACATGTAGAGAAAGTAGATGAAGAACGCGGTAAACTAGGAGTATCTGTGACCGTGTTTGGTAGAACAACACCTGTTGAACTTGAGTTCTGGCAGGTTGAAAAAGAACAATAAAAATATAATATCAGGAAAAATCCATGCCACCTAAAAAGAAAATATCTGGATATATCAGACTTCAAATACCTGCTGGTAAAGCTACACCGGCACCGCCGATTGGACCTGCTCTGGGGCAGCACGGCGTAAATATTATGGAATTTTGTAAACAGTTTAACGCATCTACTCAAGACAAAGAGCAGGGGCTGACAACACCGGTTGTAATTACAGTATATAGCGATAAATCGTTTACATTCATAATGAAATCGCCACCTGCGGCAACTCTTATTAAGAAAGCCGCAAATATTGCAACAGCATCAGGGACACCAAATCGTGATAAAGTTGGAAAAATCACACGTGAACAGGTGCGACAGATTTGCGAAACCAAAATGGAAGATTTGAATGCACGTGATGTTGATGCAGCGATGTTGATGGTTGCAGGAACATGTCGCAGTATGGGTGTAGAAATAGAAGGATAATCGGTAATCAGTAATCGGTAATCAGTAATCGGTTATCGGTTGATAAATGATAAATAGTAAATAATAAATAACAAATAATCACCCCGTTTGGGGTAGCGTGAGGTAAAAACGCGATGAATAAAAAGAATAAAAGACACAAAGAAAATTGTGCCAAAATTGAAGAGAAACTTTACTCCCTTAATGAGGCTGTAGAGCTTGCTATTCAAATGAAAAAACCAAAATTTGTTGAGTCAATCGATTTACATGTGAGACTCGGTATCGATCCAAAAAAAGCCGATCAGGCAATTAGAGGAACTGTTGCACTTCCGCATGGAACAGGTAAAAAAATTCGCGTTCTTGCTTTCGCTACCGGTGCAGATGCAGATGCTGCTAAAGAAGCCGGAGCAGATTTTGTGGGTTATGAAGATTTAGTTAAAAAGATTAAAGATGGTTGGACGGACTTTGACATTGCAATTGCTACACCGGCAACAATGAGAGAAGTTGGGAAAATAGGTAGAGTACTTGGTCCCCGCGGCCTTATGCCGTCTCCCAAAGCAGGAACTGTTACGCAGGACGTTGGTACAGCTGTCACAGAATTCAAATCAGGAAAAGTAGAGTTCAGAGCTGATAAACAGGCCGGAATTCACTGCCCGGTAGGTAAAATTGACTTCAAGCCGGAACTTATTATTGAAAATATCTGTGCGCTGATAGGAGCAATGTTAAAATCAAAACCATCTGCTTCTAAAGGAACATATCTTCAAAAAATATCAATATCTTCAACAATGGGACCCGGAATACATATTGATCCCAATGATGCCGAAAGTATGGCAGTAAAAAAATAAGATATTATTTAAATTGCTTAAAATATTTCACCATTAAACAAGAGTTAACCGATGCGACCGGAACAAAAATATATAGTTGATGAACTAAAAGAACGTTACGCAAAAAACTCTCTTATGATTGTTGCTTCATATCATGGCCTTACTGCAAAAAATATGAACGATTTGCGAACTTCTGTTTTTGAAATTGAAGGAAGGATTGATATAGTAAAAAATCGACTTTTAAAAAGAATAATGCCAGATGATGTAGAAATTGAACCTTTGAATTCACTTTTAAAAGGCCCATCCACTATTGCAGCAACAGATAACGATATTGTTGCACTTGCAAAAGCTTTGTCGGAATTTGCTAAGGCAAATGAACAACTTGAAATCCGTGGCGGCGTGCTTGAACTTTCAAAAGTTCTGAATGCTGACGATATAATTGCACTTGCAAGCTTACCACCAAGAGAAATTTTGCTTTCACGCTTGCTTGGCGCTGTTAAAGGACCTGTTACTAATTTTACCCGCTTACTCGATACAATGGTTACAAATGTTGTAAGAGTAATTGATCAGGTGGCTAAAGCTAAAGAAGAAGCCGGTGAAACAGTTGCTGAAGCTGCACCTGTAGAAGAAGCCAAACCTGAAGCTGAAGAAAAAGCCGAAACTGCACCTGTAGAAGAAGCCAAACCTGAAGTTGAAGAAAAAGTCGAAGCTGCACCCGCAGAAGAAGCCAAACCTGAAGCTGAAGAAAAAGCAGAAGCTGCACCCGCAGAAGAAGCCAAACCTGAAGTTGAAGAAAAAGCAGAAGCTGCACCTGTAGAAGAAGCCAAACCTAAAGTTGAAGAAAAAGAATAGACAAAAAAATAGCCTCATTAACATAAATTAATACGCACACTAATAGAAAATAATAACAAATAGCCTCTTAAAAATAACTTAATAATCATACCGAGGTGAAGGAGATTAAAATGGCATCCGAAAAACTTGAAGCAATCATCAAAGAAATTGACGAATTAACTGTACTTGAACTTAATGAACTCGTAAAAGCACTTGAAGAAAAATATGACGTAACAGCAGCAGCGCCTATGGCTATGGCTATGGCACCAGCAGCTGGCGGCGAAGCAGCGGCAGAAGAAAAAACAGAATTTACTGTTGTTCTTATCGGCCCTGGTGATAAAAAGATTCAGGTAATTAAAGAAGTTCGTGCAATCACACAACTTGGACTTAAAGAAGCTAAAGCACTTGTTGATAATCCTCCTAAACCAATTAAGGAAGATATCTCCAAAGAAGAAGCCGAAGAAATTAAGGCTAAAATTGAAGCAGTCGGCGGGGCTGTTGAGATTAAATAATTTAATTAGTGATACCGCCGAATTGTCCTCTGAATATTTTATAGATATTAAGGGGCAATTAATGTCATACCGTTGCGCTCGGGCAACCAGCCGTGATTTTTAATAAAATCATGTCTGGTTCTCGTTGCGTTATACTTACTTTATTATAAATACATCCAGACGGAAATTATGCGCAAAAATTATGCCTCACTTCCAGATTTGGTGCCGTTACCTTCGCTGACAGAAGTTCAGCGCAAGTCATACGATGACTTTTTACAGAAAGATCTTTTACCTGAAGAACGTAAAAACAAAGGTTTACAATCGCTCTTTAATGAAATCTTTCCTGTGGTCAGCACTTCTAAAAAGTTGGAAATGCACTTCGTTCATTATTCATTCGGAGTGCCTAAATACAATATTTTAGAATGCAAACGCAGAAAAATGTCTTATCAGGTTCCACTTAAAGTTACACTTCGTATTAAAGGTCCTGACGATATTATGAAGGAACAAAGCGTTCATCTCGGGCGAGTTCCGCTGATGACTGAACACGGCACTTTCATTATCAATGGCGTCGAAAGAGTAATCGTTAGTCAGCTGCAACGCTCACCGGGAATATCGTATGAGCACAAGCAACATCCTACAGGGATAAATTTACCTGCATTTACGATTATTCCATATCGTGGTACGTGGCTTGAAGCTACTTTTGATTTAAATGACAACATTTATCTCAGCGTTGATAGAAGGCATAAAAGCAGAAAGATTCTTGTTACAACTTTATTGAGAGCTTTAGGCTTCGAAAAAAATGAACAGATTGCCGGGCTTTTTTATAAAGAATCTACTATCCGCCTGAAAACAGCTACCGCAAAAAAGAGAGCGGTTGGAAAAATTCTTGCTAAAAGTGTTAAATCAAAAAGCGGAAGAAAAGTTTTCGCTAAATCTTTAACTATTGTTACAGATGATTTAATAAAAAAACTCGTTTCTGAAGGCATTGAAGAAATCACTTGTCTTAAAAACGCAGGGCAGGATTCTCCTATCCTTAAAATGCTTGAAAAAGAAGACTTCGCAACCGATAGAATCAGAGCTTTGCAACTCATTTATATGCGCTTACAGCCCGGTGAACCTGTAGTTTTACAGAATGCCGAAAATTTGCTGAAACGACTTTTCTTTGACAAAGCAACTTATGATCTTGGTAAAGTAGGCCGATTTAAACTTAACAAAAAATTAGGTTTTCCTACTAATGAAGAAAATCTTACTGTAACTACACTTTCTGAAAAAGATATAGTTGCTGCTGTAAGTTATCTTCTCGACTTGCATTCGGGACATAAAACATCGACTTTAAATGATGCGCCTATTGATCTTGATGATATTGATCATCTTGGAAACAGACGCGTGAGATCGGTTGGTGAATTAGCTATGAATCAGTGCCGCATCGCACTTCTTCGTCTTGATAAATATGTTCGCGACCGTATGAGTCAACAAAATCAGGCTATAGATATACCTATGCCTGAAAAACTGGTGAATCCAAGAATTCTAACAAATCTATTGAGAGATTTTTTCGGAAGTTCTCAGTTGTCACAGTTTATGGACCAGTTGAATCCTCTGGCGGAACTTACTCACAAACGTAGATTATCTGCTTTAGGGCCGGGAGGATTGAATCGTGATAGAGCCGGATTTAAAGTCAGGGACGTTCATAGCTCACATTATGGCCGCATCTGTCCTATCGAAACTCCTGAAGGTGCAAATATTGGTCTTATATCCTCTATGAGTACTTATGCCGTTGTAAATGACCTCGGTTTTATTGAAACACCATACGTAAAAGTTGTAAAAGGTAAAATTACAGACAAAGTTGATTACCTTACAGCGGACGCAGAAGAAACTTATACAATTGCACAGGCGAATGCCCAGCGTGATAGTAAAGGCAAACTGACAAAGAAAGAAGTCATGTGCAGAAAAACAGGAAACTTTGTTTTAGCA
>JAUVKG010000370.1 GCA_030596365.1 Chlamydiota bacterium
AGTTATAAAAATTAAAAGCCTTAGCAAACGGTTCCGCATTTATGATAAACCTATCGACAGGCTGAAAGAATGGCTTACACCACGCGGAATGTCGTATCACTGGGCTTTCTGGGCTTTGAAAGATATAAATTTTGAAGTTAAGCACGGAGCTTCACTCGGCATCATAGGAGCTAATGGCGCGGGAAAAAGTACACTGCTTAAAATTTTGTGCGGTACGCTTTCGCCTACTTTGGGTTCGTTAGATATAAGCGGAAGAATTACCGGATTGCTTGAACTTGGATCAGGATTTCATCCTGAATTTACCGGTCGTCAGAATATTTTTCTTAATGCAAGTTTGCTTGGATTGAGTGATGAAGAAATCCAAGCCCAACTTCCTAAAATAATCGAATTCGCTGAACTTGGCGAGTTTATTGATCATCCTTTAAGAATATATTCTACCGGAATGGCTTTGCGGCTTGGGTTTTCAGTTGCGGCAAATATTAATCCCGATATTCTGATTATTGATGAAGCGCTTGCAGTCGGCGATGCTTATTTTCAACAGAAATGTTTACGTCGTTTAAGAGAATTTAAAGAAGAAGGTGGAACGCTGCTTTTTGTCAGCCATGATCCCGGAGCGGTAAGATTACTTTGTGATGAAGCTGTTCTTCTTCACGAAGGGAAAATAGCTGAGCAGGGTAATCCCGATGATGTTTTGAATTATTATAACGCGCTTGTCGCGCGGCAGGTTTCCGATAAAGCTTCTTTTAAAATTGAACGGGCAAGAAAAAATAAGAAACAACCCGCGGCGCAAAGATCAGGTACTTTTGACGCCCTTTTAACTAAAATAGATGTCATTTGTGATAACAAACCAACACGTACAGTCGTTTCCGGTTCAAAAGGCTCGATCTTAGTCGAATTGGTTGCTCTGTCGGAAATACAATCTCCAACTGTTGGAATAGCATTACGAGACAGACTTGGATATGAAATCTTCGCTACTAATACTTTTCGACTTAAACAAAAAATGCCGCCAATGAAACCCGGAGATAAAATGACAGTGAAATTCTCGCTGAACTTTGATATCGGACCGGGCAATTATACTGTTACGGCGGCGGTTCATTCAGGACTTGATCACCTGCAGGAATGTTATGACTGGGCGGATAAATTTATTGCTTTTAAAGTTTTACCGGAAATGGATTCCTATTGTGGCGGTGTTGCCCGACTGGCGGTAAAAACTGATGTTAAAGTTGATAAGTCTGAAAATATTGCTAATGGTGAGCTTCTGGAAACAATTTTTGGAGAAGCTCCGTCCGAAATTAATTTGAATGATTCTTCTTCTTCCTGGATGTTCTCAGGATGGCATCCCCCTGAAGAAACAAACGAAGGTTCGGGAAGATGGACGCATCGCACAGCTGTTTTTGTTATAAGGGTTGGAAAAGAAACCGTTGTTAAGATTGATGCAACAACAGATGCAGGTCAATGTGCTGATCATTCTCTTAATGTCGAACTTTTCGCGAACGGGAAATCTGTTGGCAAAAAAGAAATGACGAATCCACAATATCAAACACTCACTTTTGAATTGCCTGATGAATTTGCAGGCCAGGTAACCCGTTTTTCAATTCAATGCGGGAAATCATTTGTACCTGCAGAATTATATGGAACAAATGACAAGCGGGAGTTAGGAATTATGGTTAGAAATATTGTGTCGGAATAAATTGAAATTTCAATTTGCCGATTACCGATTACCGAATACCGATTTAACTACCATTTAACATTACATTTCGTATATTTACCTGCTTTTGATTTAACAGTTACAGTAATATCAGTTGTTTCAGTACAGTAATCACCAATTCTTATCCAGAACGGAAGACTTACCTGTCCTGATTTTAATGTTTCATCTACAATTCCGTATTCATAAAACGTATTGTTATAATCAACATTCTTAATAACAAATTTTGCACTAATACGTCCGTCCGGCAGTTTTTTTACAAGTATTTTTGATGATTGAAGTTCCACTTTGTTTTTGTAAAGCAATTTTTTCTCCGGAACATATTTCTGAGACGGAAGTTGAGCATCAATAAAACCATAACCGACTTTTAATGTTACAATCGAATTTCCATCGATTTCAAATGATTCCGGAAAATTAAGAAAAGCAGTAACCATCATTTTACATTTTGAAGTTTTACCCGGAACGCGTTTAATAATTATTTTACATTTATTTTTGCCGTTATCTAATTTCAACAAATAATCCTCACTTTTAATAACAGGAACAGGTATTTTTGCATAAGTGGATTTGTTGCTGATATCTTCTACATACCATGTAACAGGAACTACTCCATTCGCATTAGCAGTCCCGGACAACAATCCATTACTCGATACTGAAAGACCACTTGCACTTTGAAGCATTCCGGCAATATCAACCCATGTGTATGGCGATGAACCATTAGTTGCAACGAGCTGAACATCATATTCCCCCCCGTTCAGTTTATAAGGGATTGCCTGTGTGAAAATTTTGAATAGAGTTGACGGATCTGAAACAGAAATATGTAAAGATAATTGTTTTGTTTTGCTTTCGATACCGTCGGCACTTATGGCTTTTGCAGTAAAGTCAACTGTTTCTTCAAAAAGAGTACTGTATGGCGTTCCGCAAATTATTCCCGATCTCGAGGCAAAAAGTCCCGGCGGCATATCCGCGTTTTCAATTTCCCAAGTTACTGGACCGTTAATACTGTCATCACTCAGATGAAAATAATAAGGATAGCCAACATAAGCGTCAGGGAGATCAACTGATAAAATATTTACAGATGGAGTTGAAGTTACTGTTAAGGTAAGTTTATTTGAATCAACGTGAGTTCCGTCTGTAACATAAAATATAATATTGGAATAAACACCTTCGCTTGTGGGAATCCATGAGAATTTTTGCACAAAAGAATCGAATTCGGCATCATCCGGAAGATTACCGGCCCAATAGGTTAAAACGGACGGTTCTGTTGGAGAAACTGCGCTTACGGCAAGCTCAAAAAGTTGTCCTGCTTCTATTGTTCTATCCGAAATAGGAATCAATGAAGGTGTTGTTTCTCCTCCATCGCCGCAACCTCCACCTGTGCAGTCAACAATTGTGCCGAGAACAGTCGCGTTACCTTCGTCATCGTACGCTGTCAATCCGATGTAATTTACTCCGCTAAACAGCCATATATTTGCCTGCCAATTAGTGCCGGAAACACTTGCTTCACCGATGATTTCTCTATTCTGGTTACGAAATTCAACATGGGTAATTTTTGAATTATCGGTTACGATTCCTTTTAATAGAATTTGCGGGGAGGAAACAACAATTGGCTCACCGGAATGGGAAGTGATAGAAATAGACGGTGGATTTGTCTGCGATCC
>JAUVKG010000174.1 GCA_030596365.1 Chlamydiota bacterium
AGCGTAAACTATATCGAAAAGCCAAGCAAGATAAAACGTTTCGTTTTTTTGTATTGTATGACAAAGTGAGGTTGCCACATTTTTTAAGGGAAGCTTACAAGAGATGTAAAGCCAACAATGGAATGGGTGGAGTTGACGGAATAGAGTTTGCAGATATTGAAGCCAGCGGAGCGAAAGAGTTCATTTCTGATATAATAATAGAATTAGAAAATAAAACTTACAAGCCACAGCCGGTATTACGCATACTAATTCCTAAAGACAATGGAAAAACCCGACCGCTGGGAATTCCAACAATAAAAGACAGGGTAGTCCAAATGGCAGTAAAACTTGTAATTGAACCAATATTCGAGGCAGACTTTGAGGAAAGTTCGTATGGTTTTCGACCGTGCCGCTCATCGGCGGATGCTGTAAAAGAAATCCGAAAGAGTTTGCAACTGGGTAAAAGGGAAGTATTTGACGCAGATTTAAGCGCATATTTTGACACGATTCCTCACAAGGAATTAATGCACTTGATAGCGTTAAGAATAAGCGACAAAAATATACTTCACTTGATAAAAATGTGGCTGAAAGTAACTGTAATGGAAGATGGAAACCCTAAAGGTGGAAAGAAAATCAAAACAGGAACGCCTCAAGGCGGAGTAATATCTCCGCTGTTGGCAAATATTTATCTTCATTTATTAGACAAAGCGGTAAACAGGGTTGGTGGCATTTTTGAAAAAAGCGGTGTAAAAATAGTCAGATATGCGGATGATTTCGTGTTAATGGCAAAAGAAATACCAAAAGAATGTCTTGAAAAAGTGAACCAAATGTTTGGAAAGATGAAGTTAAAACTGAATGAGGAAAAGAGTAGAATGGTAAAAGCCTATGAAGAATCATTTGATTTTCTGGGTCACACTTTCCGTTATTCGCGAGATTTGCATGGACGTTCAGGAAAATATCTGAAGATACAACCGAGCAAAAAATCGCAAAAGAAAGTCAAGACTAAAATCAGTGAATATTTGAGAAACAGTGGGCATAAACCACCTCAATTAGTAGCCAAAGAACTAAACGCAATAACAAGAGGCTGGATAAATTATTTTACGATAAAGAAAGTAACGTATCCCTCGAAATCGAAACGTAACTTACGGTATTATCTTTCACAGAAATTAACAAGATATTATCAAAGGAAAAGTCAGCGAAAGTGCAAGCTCTATAATCAAGGGGCATTTGAAGTATTAGTCAAAAAGTACGGACTAATAGACCCAGCCCAATATGCACCAAGTAGACAACTTGTGAATGCTTGAGATGAAGACTATCGGTAAGCCGTGTGCGGGAAAACCGCACGCACGGTTTGACGAGGAGGGCAAGGGAATAAAATAAATTCCCTTCCCTTACTCTATTGATATTTTTTTAATTATATGCACTTTGTCTGTGTTTCAAGTCGACTATTACAACTAAAACTTTTTTATTTTCAATCAGGTAAAATAATCTATAATTTCCAATTCTGTATCTATAATAACTGTCAAAGTCACCTTTTAATTTTTTAATATTAATTCCAAAAAATGGATTGGATCTTAATTGAGGATATACTATATCTTTAATTTTAGCATATAGCTTAGAGCTCATTTTATTTCTAACTTTTTGAAAAGTTTTAGATTCTGCTATTTGAAAATCAGACAATTTTATAATCTCCGTTTTTCATATCATTTAATCCATCTTTTAAATGTTTGATTAAATTTTTATCATTTAATATTTCATTCATCTCACTGTTATCAACATATTGCGATGATGTTAAATATTGAAGAGTAGCAAATTCTATAAAATTAGAAATATTTCTTTTTTGACCTTCTGCAGCCAATTTAATCATTTGATAAACAGGGTCATCAACTCTCATAGTCAATGTTTTCATAGCAGCCTTTGTTGTGAATTGTTATGAATATATTATATTCAATATTATTCACATTGTCAAGGAAGATGAAATTATCCTACCGACCTGCTATTTCTTTCTTTTGGTGCCTTTGTGGCTATTTATTATTATTATTTGCCACTAAGACTCTAAGACACGAAGAATACTGAAAGAACAAATCAAATATCACTTTGACAATAATTGTTAATTTAGCTATAATCCAAATATATTTAGTAATTGTAATAAATAAAGAGATAAAGAATAATGTTAACAGTAACTCGAACAATTCATTTTTGTGCAGCGCATCGTTTATATAACGATTCGTGGGACGAAACAAAAAACCGTGAAATCTTCGGAAAATGCAGTAACGAAGGAGGTCATGGTCATAACTATACTTTAAAAATCAGTGTGTCAGGTGAACTTGATAAAAATAGCGGCATGGTGGTTAATGTTACTGAACTAAGGGACGTTTTAAAACGTGAAATTTTTGATAAATTAGACCATCGTGATTTGGATAATGAAGTAGATTTTCTTGACGGTCTGGTTTCAACTATGGAAAATCTTGTTATAAAAATAGCTGAAAATCTTGAAAAACCATTTAATGAATTAGATGTTAAATTGGTAAAACTTGAGCTGAACGAAAGCGATAAAAATAGCGTAACTTTGGAGTTATAAACAAAATGAATGATTTAGAATTTTATAGAGATTTTATTAAACGACTTGGTGAAGATCCGGATAGACAAGGGCTGAAAAAAACTCCCCAACGAATGAAAACAGCTTATGAATTCTTAACTTCCGGCTATAATATTGATATTGACACAGAGCTTAACAATGCCGTTTTTGATGAAGATTATGATGAAATGGTTGTTGTCAAAAGTATCGGCTTCTTTAGCTTGTGTGAACATCATTTGTTACCTTTCTTTGGGCAGGTACACGTTGCTTATCTGCCGAAAGGACGAGTTATCGGTTTAAGTAAAATACCGAGAATTGTGGATGTCTTTTCAAGACGATTGCAGCTCCAGGAAAGAATGACCGCTCAAATAGCCAAATGTATTCATGAACATCTCGATCCTCAGGGTGTTGGTGTGGTTTGTGAAGCAAGGCATTTGTGTATGTGTATGCGCGGCGTTCAAAAAGTCGGTTCTTTTACAACGACAAGTGCTATGGAAGGCAGATTTAAAAGCGACGCTCGCACACGTCAGGAATTTTTGAACCTAATTGCATTGCCTGGATCAAAAGTATTATGAAAAAAAACTTAATTATATGTTCATTTTTCTTGCTTTGCTTATGTTATGTGAGCAAAAGTGAGCCGGCAGTTAAAGTAGATTCGGGTAGAAACGAAACTGTGCAAGTTCGTAATTTTATGAATGAAACAATAGCAATAATTAAGAAAATACAAAAAAAAGCAAAAAATTTCTCTGCAAATATTAGCATAAAACAAAAAGTCGCCGGAGTTACTGATTTTGTGAACCAGGATTGCCGAATTAAATATCAGGCACCGGATTACCTGGAAATGGAATTTAAAGGAATGTATCCTTACACAGTCATTGTTAGTAATCGTGAAGTCCGTACAATAATTGAAGGAAAAGAAGATGTACGACCGCTTGAAGCTGATGAAGAGATTTTTGAGCACTTTCTCGGAATTAGTTATTTCAAGAATATAAAAATGTATAATATGAGATTCCGCACGGATGATGATTTATATGTTTTAAAAGGTGAAATGCCTTTGATATACTGGCCGCCGTTACAAAAAGATATTGTCGCAAACTCACATAAAACAGTTTTTATGGAAATTTGGGTTAACCCTATTACAGGGAAAATAGTAAAATCTCATGTGAAATCACTGGGCGGTAGAGACGCGACTTACACTTATCGTGAGCAATGGATTAACAAAAAGTAACGTAAGCATCCCTGCTTACGGTTTTAGAAATTAATTAAATAATTAGTCGAATACATCCAACCAAAAATGTCGATTGAAAACGCAAATAACCATAAAATTATTGTCTGTTCTGCACTTGAAAATTGAGAGTTTCTTCCGCGAGCGCCTATGGCCTCAGGACAAGTTGTTGATTATTGAATATTTAATTAACTCAGTCGCCAAATATGGGCTCGTATTTATTTCAATTCTTCTCCTTGCCGGTTGCGCAAGTGTGGATGTTAGTCAGCAAACATTTAATCCGATTGATGAAAAAGAAAATCCTGTTGTTTTAGAAAGAATCCAGAAAAATACAAACAATTTCCAAATCGGAAAATGTAAAATAAAACTTTCCGTATCTACTAATTTAAACGGAAATGAAAAAAAATATAACGCGCGTGCTGTTTGTTTATGGCAGCCGGGCAAAAAAATAAGGATGAGAATCTCCCATATTCTCGCTGGAACAATTTCGGATATCCTTTTTGACGGTAAAAAATGGTATATTACCGACGAACAAAACGCCCTGATTTACGTTACAAAAAGAATAGACACAATTCGTATTGCCGGTTTTCCTGACAGTTTTTTTACGCAGATGCAAAGATTACCGTTAACCTGGCTCCCGCCTGATGATGAAAACATAAGAATAGGAAAGAATGAGAATTCATATCAAATAATAAACCGATCTTATTCAGCGGATATCGAATGGATTTTCTCTTTTAATTCCGCTTTTCCTTCAGAACTGAAAATTAACACAACAAATAACGGCAGTCTTTCCGCGGCGTTTTCAAAAGCTGAAACGAATATAAATCAAACCGCCAGAATGTTCAAACCAATGCTTGAAGGATATAAAGTAATTAGAAAGTAGCATAAGCTTCCAGCTTATGGATTAATTACCTTTTTAGTAATTTTCTATCGGAGAGTAGTGATTCCTAACAATATTACAAATTATAGGACAAAAGCCTTTTTTTCGGCTTATGTTATGAGAGGTTAAATCAATAGCAGTTTTTTTAATGGGATAATAAACTTAAAAGTAATACAAATTTAAAGGAAAAATAAATTATGAGAAAAAGCGCAGAACGTACAATTAATATTTTTATTACTCTTTTTTTAATATTTTTAATTTCACAAAATGTATTTGCTACGACAAATTACGTGTCAAAAACAGGTGCGCATATTTCACCGTTTGATTCATGGGGTAATGCGGCAACTAATATTCAGGATGCTATTAATGTAGCTACTGCATCCGATATGGTGCTTGTAAATGACGGAACTTATTATCCGGCAAGTCAAATTTCTATTACAAAAGAGATTGTTGTTAAAAGTGTCAATGATGCTGAAAAAACTATTGTTGATGGAAATCAGGCGCATAGATGCGTTTCCATAAGTAAAGGTATAATTGATGGGTTTACAATAACAAACGGACATACTCAATCAACCTTTGATGGTAACGGTGGCGGTGTAATATGTGGTGGCGGCATTGTTCAAAATTGTATTATTAGCGGAAATGGTTCCGCAAATGGCGGAGGGGGAGTATCTTGCAGTGGAGGAGGTATTGTTCGAGACTGTATTATCAGCAAGAATTGGACGGATGGCCAGTATTCTGATGGTGGTGGTGTTAATTGTGGTTTTGTTGGAACACTTGAAAATTGTATTATTCGGGGGAATTATTCGACTGGATCTGGTGGTGGTATTGAATGTTATGGCTGCAATGTGAAAAATTGTTTAGTGATTGATAATTTTGCTGAAAGTAGCGGTGGCGGAATGAATATTTCTTATAGTGTTAATACTGAAAATTGCACAGTTGTTGGAAATTCAGCTTTTAAAATTCGGGAAATTACCGGTGGATCGTTTACTGACGAGTATACCGGTGGGGTATCTTGTACTCGCAAATCATCTTCTGTTCAAAATTCAATTTTATGGAGTAATAGAAATGGCAATCGTTTTTCAGATGAAAGTAAAAATTTTTATAATTGCATACAAAACTGGACAAATCTGGTTGATGGAATAATAACTAATAATCCGCAATTTATATCTGATAATGATTTTCGATTACAAAGTACATCATCATGCAGAAATTCCGGAACTAATATGAGTTGGATGAGTTCATCAACAGATTTAGATGGCAATCCAAGAATAGTTGGCGGAAGAGTTGATATGGGTGCTTATGAATTTGTGCCGGAACCGGGAATGTTATGGTTTGCCGGATTATTAACCGCTCGCTACATCATGAGAACACGAAGACGTGCGTGATAAAATTGTGGATGAACATGAATACATGTTACTTCGTTAGCTGTCGACCATGATTTTGTCTAATTCTTAATAATTTTGTCACACCCCGCGTATGCCGGTATGTCTAGTTCTTGCTTATGATTGATTGGAACAATCAAACATCGATGTAAGATTTTAGAAGCTGTACCAAAACTTTTTATTATTCTTG
>JAUVKG010000179.1 GCA_030596365.1 Chlamydiota bacterium
AATTGCAACAATAATAATTATATAAATCCACCAGAAATTTTTTAGAGAGTCAGCAACGGTGATGAGAGCTTGAGTAAGCCCTGGAAGTTCTGTGTTCATTCCCGCGTAAATATCTTTAAATTTTGGAACAGCAAAAACCATTAGCAAAGTTATTGCCAATCCCATTACAATTGTTAAAACTAATGGATATATCATTGCGGACTTTACAGTTGAACGCATGTCCTGTTCATCTTCAGAAAAATCTGCCAGCCTGTTTAATGACTGTTCAAGTACACCACCTGTTTCACCCGCGCGAACCATGTTTACTGCCAGACGCGTAAAACAGCGCGGATGAGAGGCAAGACCGTCGGCAAGCATTGACCCGCCTTGAACCTGTTCTTTTATATCTTCAAGTACACTGAGAAAAGCTTTGTCTTCTTCTTGCTCGGATAAAGCGGTTAACGCGCGAACAAGAGGAAGTTTGGCTTCAACAAGAGTTGCGAGCTGCCGTAAAAAATCAACGATTTTATCCGCTTTTATTTTTTTTGAACCGAAATTGAATTTTAATAAACCACCACCGCTTTCATTACTTTTGCTTATCGTACCGGATTGTTCCAGGAGAGTAATATACAAACCGTCATTCTGAAGTTTTCGTTTGGCTTCGTCAACATTATCACAAACTATTGAGCCGTTAACCGGCTGGCCATTTTTATTTAAACCTTCATACGAATAATTAGGCATTATTCCTCCGAAATAAGTACTGTTATATTTTCATTTAGATAAATAAACCGGTTATTCAAACAAATAAACTCATTTCTTCATTTTAATAGTTGGGACCGGTATTTTAAGTATCAGCAATTTTTATGCCTTACTAAATAATATTGAGATAGATTCTACCACATTGCCGTTGAAATGTCAAAATGGTTCTATTCATAATTTTCTGAATTGTAAAAAAAATGCACTGATTATCTATAATAATGCAGGAAATATCCAGCTTTTTTTACACCAAATTTATTATCTGCAATTGAAATCATCCTAACCCACTCCCGTGGGAATATCGGATATTCTTCATGCCCTGGAAGGGCAAAATTAAACAACACAGGGCGATGCCCCATAAGCGCTAAAATAAGAACTCTTATTTTAGCGCTTTTTTAATTATATTGTTGGTATTTAATAATTCCTTGCCTGAAAGGCAAATTCATCGTAGCCTGCGGCAACGCCGTAGGAAATGATGTAAAAAAGCACAACCCTGTATGGGTTGCTCAAATTTTGAACAAGCCTTACAGGATTGAATTGTTTTATATTTACAAACCTACGGCGTTGCCGCAGGCTACGATGAATAACCTTTTCAAGGTTGAATAATTAATGATTTTATCCATCTTATGATAGAATATATATTTGAAACATGAAAGTCCCATTAATACCAATTTCTTATTTTAGCGCTTATGGGGCGCTGCCCTGTGTTAAATCATTTATGCCTGCAGATATTTATTATATCGAATAAACATTGACTAAAATCAAACAAATCAGTATAATTTCTTGGCGGGCTTAGCGAGCTTGGCGTCGTGCCCCGCGTATGCAGAGGTGATATGTATTTTTTTCTCTCGCCTAACGAAGTGACGTGTATTACCACGGTCAAGGCGCAAAGATCACCTAACGAAGTAACGTGTATTTTCATGATCAAGTTAATAAAAACAACTAATGTATTTTTTAATGAAAATCTTCTTACTAATTGTCGCCTTTGCGGCGATTATTATATATTTTTATCTGACCTACCAAAATCAGGAGAATTTACCTATGATGCAATTTTCTGATGTTAAACCAATTGAACTTACTCCGCTGTTCCTGGGCGCTCCAACTCCTGAGTATTCAGCATTCGTGCCGCGATCCGACAAATATTTAGAAGCTTTATTTGAAAATATGTCGAAAGATGGAATTACAACTGTCCTTTTAATGGGTGGTTGGGAAGAAACTGTTTATTATCCTTCGAAAATCCTTAAAAACCCGAGCGAAATTGATTGGTATGCAAAAGCATTTGATTTAGCTGAAAAATTCGGGATGGAAGTTGTTCTCCATGGCGTTCCTTATAAATTTAATAATTTATTTGCAGAGAAAAAATGGGACCCGAATGAAGAACTCGAAATGGAGAAAAAAATCTATACTGAACTTTATAATTTATACGGGAACCGTATAAATTTCTGGGGATGGTATATTCCGCAGGAAGCAGGCGATAGAACTCATCGCGGTGACATTATGATTCTTCTTCGTGAACTTCCTAAGTTCCTGAAAAAATTGACCCCAAATAAAAAAGTTGCTTATGCACCGTGGTTTACTTCAAGAATTACTCTCGGTGACGAAGCAACTACTCCGGCGCAATGTGCGGCAAACTGGGATTCTATGTTGGAAGAAATTGATGGGATTGACGTGTGCCTTTTTCAGGACACAACGGCTCCAGATGACGAAATTGAAGAATGGTTTGCCGCAATAACTCCTGTTTTTAAAAAACACGGAATAGAATTGTGGTGTGTGGCTGAATTGTTTCCCAGATTCCAGGACAAGCCGGGGATAGATCTTTTTCGCAGTGTTTCTTTTGAATATTTAATGGGGAAAATGAAAACTGTCAATCCTTATGTCGAAAAATTCGCCTGTTGGGAATATGAAACACATTTAAACCCAAAATCAAAAAATCCAGGCGCTAAAAAATTAAATGTAAAATATCACGAATGGATTAAAAACCGTAACCCGTGATCCGTAATCCGTGGTCCGTGAATCGTAAGCAGTAAGAGTAGGGGCATCCCTATGTGGGTGCCCTATTCAGAGATCAACCGCCAAACACAAAAATGTCACGGAGCGTAGCGGAGTAAATTGACCGCATTAATTTTACCACGCGTACCGCGTGGCCAACATCCAATATCCAACTAACAATGAAAAATCACATTCTGAAAATCACAATAATAACTTTATCTATTCTAACTTTTAATTCTTACGGAGATGATTTAATGAAACTATTCAAATTTGATGATAATGCCATTACAAAATGGACAAGTTTTGAAAATCTTAACGCTGAAAAAGGGCAGGGAGGTAAACTTAATGAAGGCGCTAAAGGTTACCCTTTTCATGTTATGCACCCCGGCGATGCTGTTACGCTGCTTGATGTTAAAGGCGCCGGAATTATTAATAGAATCTGGATGACTTTGGATGAACTTTTTCATAAACCTGAAGAAATGAGAGCTGTTAAAATTGATGTCTTCTGGGACGGGTGCGACAAACCTGCCGTTTCAGCACCAATTGGTGATTTTTTCTGCGCTCCGCTTGGTAAATTAATTGCTTTTGAAAATGAACTGTTCGCAAGCCCGGAAGGCAGGTCGTTTGTTTCATATATCCAAATGCCCTACAAAAAAGGCGCGAAAATTGTCATTACGAATGAATCAACTAATCAGCATCATAGAATTTTTTACGATGTGAACTTTACAGAATTAAAAAAACAGGACGATAATATTTTATATTTTCACGCAAGCTGGAGAAGAGAAAATCCAACGTCCCTTGGAAACGACTTTCAAATTCTGCCGGAAGTAACAGGGAAAGGTAAATTTATCGGTTCAAGCATAGGCGTTGTTACTGACAAACGTAATCGCGGATGGTGGGGTGAAGGAGAAGTGAAAATTTATCTTGATAATGATGGGAAATATCCTTCGCTTTGTGGAAGCGGTACAGAAGATTATATCAGCACAGGTTGGGGACAGGGGAAATTTATCAACCGTTTTCAGGGAAGTTTGATCAGCGATGATAAAGAAGGTTTGTATAGCTTTTATCGTTTCCATATTCCGGATCCCGTTCAGTTCAGAGAAAATTGTAAAGTTACAATTCAGCAAATGGGTGGCGTTGCCAAAAAAGAAGTTAAAAAAATGATTGAAGATGGAGTGAAAATAAAACCAGTTTGCGCAATTCTCGGCAACGGAAAACAATGCAACTTCTTTGGAGATACAAATTATAAATTTGAAGATGAACAGTTTAAAGATGATACGTGGGTAAATTATTATCGCGAAGATGATTTTTGTGCTACAGCATATTTTTATCTCGACTCACCAACAAATAATTTGCCCTTGCTGCCTCCCCGGTAATTATTTAACGATTGAAACGATTCTTATTAATTAACAAATAACGATTAACGAATAACAATTAATTAACTTATTATGAAAACTTTTGTAAAACTTCTCGCAATCCTTTTATTATTATCCGCCTGCTCTAATTTAAGCATAAAAAAAATCGAAAATAAAAATGTAACTTTTGTTTCGTTGCTGAATGAAATGACAGATTTAGAAACGTTAATGAAAAGCCCGTCACCGGATTATAAATGTGTTCAGTTTTCAAGTTACGACCGAAAATCAACTGATCCAAACAACAAATCTGACACCAATTGGTTTGCTAATGGTGATAACGGACAATATATTCGTGTAGAAACAAATAACGGCTCCGTAGAATATGTTATGACAGATGTTGACGGACCGGGTGCTGTAGTGCGAATCTGGTCGGCGATTGCGGATGTGGAAGAAACAATCAAAATATATCTTGATAATTCAACCAAACCGGAGATAGAAATGTCGATGAAAGAATTGCTTTACGGGAAAAACAAATTATTTCCTCCGCCGATTGCCGGAACTCGTGGATTGGGTCGAAATTGTTATATGCCGATTCCTTATGCCAAACATTGCAAAATAACTTTAAGCGCGAAAACGGTTTATTACCAAGTGAATTGTCGGGTTTATGAGAAGGAAACTAATGTAAAAACTTTTTCTTTAAAACAGCTTGAAGAAAATTTTGATGTTGTGAAAAAAACTATGAAGATTTTACAATCACCTGAAAAATTACTTTTTTACCCAATTGATAAAACTGAATCCAAAAATACTATTGTTATAAAACCAGGCAGCTCTTTTGTCTCAGGAAATGATCTGCCAAATAATGAAAATGAAATTATTTATAACTTTGAATG
This sequence comes from Chlamydiota bacterium, assembly GCA_030596365.1. Classification (GTDB taxonomy): domain Bacteria; phylum Auribacterota; class UBA3054; order UBA3054; family B51-G9; genus B51-G9. The sequence goes on from JAUVKG010000179.1 coordinate 4,970, forward strand.
TAAAATTCTGAAAGGTGATGAACAACAAACTTTGCGCGGATGTTTGCTCGAAATTACTTTCGACAATATGAATAAAAAATCGGTGCAAGCTCCTCTCGGTGATTTCTTCGGTACTGCGCCGGGACTGAACAAATTTGAATCACTGCCTCTTGGAGTTCTTGATGACGGAACAATGTATTGTCATTTTTTAATGCCGTTTAAGAAGAACGCTGATTTCAAATTTACAAATACAACAACAAATGATATATCTTTAAACTTCAAAATTTGCAGCATGCCGTATGAATGGACAGATCGCTCGCAATATTTTTGCGCGAAATGGAGAACTTTATTTAATCAACCAACAAAACCAAGAATCGATTGGACATTGTTCGATTGCAAAGGTAAAGGTAAATATGTTGGGAATATGTATCAAATCAGTAATCCGGTGCCGAATTGGTGGGGAGAAGGCGATGAGAAAATTTATATAGATAACGAAAAATTTCCAAGTACTTTTGGCACAGGAACAGAAGATTATTATGGATACGCTTACTGTTGGTACGATACTTTTTCTCATGCTTATCATAATCAGACCCGTGTTGACGGTCCGGCAAATTTTGGTCATTCATGTGTTTCAAGATTTCATTTTCTTGATGCTTTGACTTTTAATAAATCAATAAAATTTGACATTGAACTTTGGCATCATATCAGCACAACTGTTTCTGTAGCTTCAACTGTTTACTGGTATGAACGCCCGGGTGCCGAAGCTGATTTTCCTTTGATAAAGAAAGAACAGCTTGTTGTGCCGGAACTTCCTGAATTGAAGAAAATTTCCGGTGCCATAGAAGGTGAAAAAATGAAAATAACAAAAATTACCGGCGGGAAAGTTTCAAGAAAACTAACAGGAGAAAATGGGATCAATCAACAAAAAGTGTTGAATGATACATCAATGTTATTACCATGCTTGATCACAGGATTTCAGGGGACATCAAGGAGTACCGGCCGCGCGTTATGGTGGATAGATTCTAAAAAAGGTGATGAACTTGAGCTTGGATTTTTATCTGATAAAGAAGGAACTAATGAAATTTTTTATTCAGGCACGCGGGGAAGTATTTTTGGGAAATTTGATTTATTTATAAATGGAGTACCGGTAAAAGAAACTTTGGATTTATTCGCAAAAAATATTGCGCCGACAGGTGAAATCAGTCTTGGGGAA
>JAUVKG010000265.1 GCA_030596365.1 Chlamydiota bacterium
CACCAAAATATGGCGTCGGTGTGTCGTGCTGGCGGAATTCATTCGGATGGTCAAGCAGTCCTTTCTTATGAGAAAAATAAATTATAAATCTACAAATAAAATATGAGATAAGAAGTGAAAGAACTGAAACAAAAATGTATAAATATTTCACTTTGAAGATTTAAGTTTTGAAATGATAGTGGCAGCAAATTCTTTGGAGCTTTTTGGACCGTTCGCAGTAATGATATTTCCATCAATGGTAACCGGTTTACCTGTGTATTTGGCGCCGTGAAGGATTAATTCTTTTTTGACTCCGGGCCAGACAGTTGCTTTTTTGTCCTTAAGAACTCCTGAGCGTGCGAGGGTAACGGGAGCAATACAAATTGCGGCGAGAATTTTATTTTGTGTGACAGCGTTTTTGCATATCTGATGGCAGAAGTTATTGCTCCAGTAAACTTTTGCGCCGCTTCCGCCAACAAAAATAATTACATCGAAATTTTTAACATCAAGTTCAGAAAGCTTTTTATCGGGAGTGAATTTATAACCAAGCATTCCTTTAGCCTGTTTAGTCGTTTTCGAGAAAACAGTAACTTTAAATCCGGCTTTTCTGAACGCGTTTAACGGTGTGAGCAATTCTTCATCGCGAAAATTATCCGGAGCGATAATTATCGCGATGTTTCCGGCATTAACCGTATTTTTTCCGGAATGACCGATGTTTTTATCGGCCATTACCGGTAAAACACAAGCTGCCGCAATAAGTAAAAAGTGCAGCGCTTTCATAGTTGATTTTTTTATGCTCCAAACGCGGATGTAGCCCGTTCTGTAAAGGCATCAAGCGACATACTTCCAACAGCGGTTTCTACAGCCTGGCCGTCTTTGAAGAAAAGAATTGTTGGAATACTCATTACATTATATCGCTGTGCAATTCCCGGAGCGTCGTCTACGTTAAGTTTACAGACTTTAATTTCCGGATGTTGTTCGGCGTATTGCTCTATAATAGGATCGAAAGCCATACAAGGTCCGCACCATGTTGCCCAGAAATCAATGATAACCGGTTTGTCAGATTGAACTACTTCATTATTAAAATTTTCTTCAGTGAGATTTATTTTATTACTCATTACATTTAACCTTTTTGTTTATTTAAATTTATAATTATTTACTTACATAAAATTATAGTAAACTCTTTTTATATATTCAAGTGCCGTGCCGGTTTTTTGTAAGTTGCAGGCACGGCTGAGGAAATTTGTTCTGCCGAACAAATTTATTTTCCCGGTGTTAGGTGCGTCATTATTAGCTGAAAATATAATCCAAAATACCTTTTCGAGCAGTGTCTAATTGGCGGGAAACAGCGTACTTAATAATGCATGTTAAATGTCAAAATATCATTAATAAATAATAGATATCTAACTGTTAAATAATAAATAGAAAATCATCTTGCCTTTTTAATGCGTTTCTTTTATAATATATACCTTAAAAATAAATAAATAATTAACTGTATAAATGGAGATGATATGCCACTTGTACCAATGATAATGGAAACAACCGGACGCACGGAACGTGCTTATGATATTTATTCACGGCTTTTAAAAGACCGTATAATCTTTATGGGAACTGCTATTAACGATGAAGTAGCGAATCTTATTGTAGCTCAATTGCTGTTTCTACAGTCTGACGACCCTAATAAAGATATCAGTTTGTATATAAATTCGCCCGGCGGATCGGTAACCGCAGGTTTGGCAATTTATGACACAATGCAGTTCCTGAAATGCGATATCAATACTTATTGTATCGGCCAGGCGGCCAGCATGGGAGCAGTTTTACTTGCTGCCGGAACAAAAGGCAAACGTTTCACTCTGCCGAACTCACGAGTAATGATTCATCAACCGTGGGGCGGTGCGCAGGGAACAGCATCAGACATTAGCATTCAGGCGCGTGAGATACTTAAGATTAGGGACACGCTTCTTCAGATTCTTTCTGATGCGACAGGTAAAACGGTTGAAGAAATCGGGAAAGATTCTGACAGGGATTTTTTTATGTCGGCTGTGGAGGCTAAAGAATATGGCCTCGTTGATAAAGTAATTAGTCACAAGGAGTAATTATGGCACAGAAAAAAGGGTCAACAACACGAAGGAAGAGACCTGTTTGTTCATTCTGCGGGAATGAAGCGAAACGTGACACGAAAATAATACAGGGCTCTCTTGATGAAAATGCATTTATCTGTGAGGATTGTGTAAGATATTGTATGAGTATCTATCCTGAACCTCATTTGGACAAAAAATCAAAAAAAGTTGAACCGGTATCAATAAAATATCCCCGCGAAATTAAAGAAAATCTTGATAAGTATGTTATCGGACAAGAACAATCGAAACGTGTGATTTCTGTTGCTGTTTTTAATCATTACAAACGACTTTTAAGAAATTTTCAGGAATTAATTGACGTCGATATTGAAAAAAGTAATGTTTTGCTTATGGGGTCGACAGGTACAGGGAAAACTCTTATGGCTAAAACTCTCGCAAAATTCCTGAAAGTTCCCTTCGCTATCGCTGATGCAACAACTCTTACAGAAGCAGGATATGTAGGTGAAGATGTGGAGAATATCGTTTTGCAACTGCTTCAAAACGCTGATTTTAACGTTGAACGAGCGCAATGGGGAATTATTTATATCGATGAAATTGATAAAATTGGCAGAACGACCAATAATGTTTCAATAACACGCGATGTTTCAGGTGAAGGAGTTCAACAAGCTCTTTTGAAAATCCTTGAGGGTACTATTTGTAATGTTCCCCCAAAAGGAGGTAGAAAACATCCGCATCAAGAGTTTATCAAAGTTGACACATCAAATATTTTATTCATTTGCGGCGGCGCGTTTAACGGATTAGATAAAATCGTCGAAAGAAGACTCGGTAAGCGCATGGTTGGTTTTGACGTTACAGGAGAAATGAATAAAACTATGTCAAAATACGAACTGCTTGGAAAAGTCGGTCCGGAAGATCTGATCGAATTCGGCCTCATTCCTGAGTTTGTGGGCAGACTAGCCGGTGCGTCTCCTTTGCAGGAACTCACAAAAGAAGATCTTATCAGAATTCTTACAGAACCTAAAAATGCAATCGTTCGACAGTATAAAGCCTTGTTTGAAATGGAAAATATCGAACTTGAATTTCATCCTGAAGCGCTCGACGCAATTGCTGAAAATGCGATAGATCGAAAAACCGGCGCTCGCGGGCTGCGTTCTTTAATGGAAACATTGATGACGGACTTAATGTATGATTCTCCTGAAATTCCTGATCTCAAGCAATGCGTTATTACAAAAGACTTTGTTCTCGGTGAAAATGAAAAACCGAAACTTGTTTATTCTAAAAAAGTGGCTTGATAATTACAATTGAAACGGTTGGAACGATTGAAACGATTGAATTAAAATCGTTAAATCATTAAATCATATCAATCATTAAATAATAAAAGATAACTATTAACAAATAACAAACACTATGAAAAAAGAATATTTGTACACACCGGGACCAGTTACTGTTCCTCAAGAAGTTTTACTTAAACTCGCGGAACCTATGTATCATCACAGAACACCTCGCTTCCGCGAAATGTTTGCCGAAGTTACTCAAAAACTTAAAACTGTTTTCAGAACTGAAAACGATCTCTTGACTTTTACCTCTTCAGGTACCGGTGCGATGGAAGCTTCTTTTGTAAATTTTCTTTCGCCGGGAGATAAAGTTATTACTGTTAACGGCGGAAAATTCGGTGAACGCTGGACTAATCTTGCTAAAACTTATGGCGTGGAATTTGATGAAATAACTTTGGAATGGGGAACTGCTCCTAACCCTGACGATATTGCTAAAAAACTTGCTGATGATCCTTCTATAAAAGCCGTTTATACCGAACTTACTGAAACATCAACCGGAACTGTTTACGACATCGAAGCTATTGGAAAAGTTGTCGCGGCAACTGATGCGATTCTTGTTGTTGATGCCGTTAGCGGTATTGGCGCCGATGATATTCATGTTGATGCATGGAACGTTGATATTTGCGTTGCAGGTTCGCAGAAAGCATTTATGATTCCGCCGGGGCTGGCATTCTTGAGCATTTCGGAAAAAGCCTGGAAACTCGCCGAAACTTCAAAAATTCCTAAATTTTACTTTGATGTTAAAAAAGCCAAAAAATCTATCGCGAATAATGATACGACATTTACTCCGGCTCACACTCTAATCGGCGCGCTTAACGTTTCTCTTTCCATGATTATTGATGAAGGTGTTGACGCTGTTATTGCGAGGCACGCAAAACTTGCTGATGCTGTCCGCGCTGGCGCTTTAGCTCTTGGACTGACACTCTATTCAAGCAGTCCGTCTAACGCTCTGACGGCAATAGTTTTCGACGGTATTGACGCCGAACAGTTAAGAAAACATCTTAAGGCTGAAGGAATTTCCGTTGCAGGGGGACAAAACGAAGCAAAAGGTAAAATCATTCGTGTTGCCATGATGGGTTACGCGAATGAAGCTGATGTTATGAACGCGCTTTCTGTTCTCGAACGTTCTCTAAATAAAATGGGAGTGGAAATAGAACCTGGTAAAAGCCTTGCAGCTGCGCAAGCATCGTTGATGAAGTAAGCCGCGCTTCCAAGCGCGAGCCAGTAAGCCGCGCTTCCAAGCGCGAGCCAGTAAGCCGCGCTTCCAAGCGCGAGCCAGTAAGCCGCGCT
>JAUVKG010000078.1 GCA_030596365.1 Chlamydiota bacterium
CCATCCAGGCGTTTATCAATTTTAGAAAAGAATTTTTGTGAAGGTAATCCTTTCCACGCTTTTTTATTAAACATCGCCTTATGTCCCGCTGCACAAATACTTCTCTTCAAAGTTTTAGGATCTGTGTTTCCAACGAGCAGCGCGGGAATCCAATCACAATGTTCAACAAAACTTGCCGCGGCATCAAAGACTTTTTTATCAACACGCGCAAGTCGAAGAATTTTAGCAAAAAACCATTCTGAAGAATATGTTCCACCGCAAAATTTAGTGTAGTCAGGCTTGCTTTTATGTGCCGCCGCGGTAATTTCCTCAGCTTCTTTTCTACTTGTATGATCCTTCCAAAGCCAGGCCATCGCATTCGGATTGTCGGAAAATTCGTTAAGCAAAGCGAGAGGAGTTCCGTCTTTATCAACCGGAAGCGGAGTACTTCCTGTAGTATCAACACCAATGCCTATAATTTTATCCGCCGAAAATTCTTTATGTTTTTTAGCTTGTTTTATCGCGTTTTTAACAGTAAATGTCAAACCGGCAATATAATCTTTTGGATTTTGCCGCGCGAGATGCGGGTCGCGATTGTCAATTATTATTCCATCAGCGCCGCTTGGATAATTATAAACTGATGTTCCTATTTCTTCGCCGGTTGAAGTGTTGACAATCAGCGCTCTTACAGAATTAGTGCCGTAATCAATGCCGATAGAGAAAGTATTTTTTTTCATTTTTTGTTAGTTATTGTGGTTATTAGGTCCTATTGGTCCTATTGGTCCTATTGGTCCTATTGGACTTATTTGTCCAATTAGTCCTATATTTTACATTTAAAAGTATGATCACCCGATGTTATATCTGTTTTGCTGCCATCAGGCAAAATGACCGTTGCTGTTGAGTTATGCGGCACGGAAATATTAATTGTAAAAACATTATTTTCAACTTTCCATTCAGATTTTATTTTGCCGTATGGTGTTTGCTGCTCTGCATCAACCCATTTTAAATCCTCAACAGGAGAAGGTTTTATAATAAAATTTTTATAACCGGGATTTTGAGTGTCAATCTGTATTCCGGCAAGACATTTATAGAACCAATGGCTTATATCACCAAAAAATATGTGGTTCAACGAGCCCGCTGTCTGCCATGATTCAAAAAGTGTTGTCGCGCCTTTATCCATCCAATATCCCCAGCTCGGATACGTTTTCTGATTAGCAATTTTATACGCAATGTCGGCATGACCATTGTCGCTCAGCACATGCAAAAGCCATTTTACCGTGTGTGCTCCGCAAATAGGATGATAGTCAAGACGTTCAACATCGGAAACCAGTTTTTCTACTGCCAAATCAATATTTTCCCCCGGTACAACTCCCTGATAAAGTGCGGTTGATTGGGCTGACATTGTTCCGTTAGTATAAATCCCGAGAGATGGAATATGGAAAGCTCTATTAATATTATCTTTAATATTTTGAGCTTCTCTTTCATATTTCTCCGCCGCTTCAGTTTTCCCGATAATCTTTGCGATTTCAGAAACTAATTCCGTTACTTTATAATAATAAGCAGATAATAAAAATCTGTCAGGAACAAGGGAATCGTCAGGAAAACCACTCGGAGGAAGCCAATCACCAAGACCAAAACATACTATACCGCCTGATACTTCAAAACCATCGGCTTTATAACTTGTCGCTTTAGTTTTAGCGTAATCAACATATTTTGCCATTGCGTCAAAATGATCTTCGAGAATTTTTTTATCACCGCAATTCAAATACTGATACCAGCATATCAAAGTGTAAGCACTGTCCCACGCGGGACCATTCCCCCATTCATACCCCCAGCCCGCTGTCGGAACAATCCCGGGAAGAGCGCCGTCATCACGCTGCTCATCTTTAATATCATCCATCCATTTTGCATAGGCAGATGCCGGATTGAAATTTCTATATCCCAGCTCTGCTGATAGATGAGCGTCAGCCATCCAACCGTTTTTTTCTCTATGCGGACAATCAGTAGGAAAATGGTGAAAATTACTTCTGTACGATCGAAGAGTGCATTCCTGAATTTTGTTGAATAAGTCATTTGAACATTTGAAGGTTCCTGTTTGTTCAAATGCTGTATGAAGAAAACATCCTTTGATATCTGAAAGTTCAGGCTTGCCCGGCAAGCCTTCTATTTGAACATATTGGAATCCGTGATAATTAAATTTAGGTTCAAAAGTTTCTTCTCCATCGCCTTTTAAAATGTAAGTGTCAGTTTGAAATTTTTTAGGGTCTTCCAAATGTACCCTTAAAGAATCCCGCTCTACTGTTCCGTCTTCTCTCAGTCGTTCGCCGTATTTTAAAATGATCTTTGTTCCGGCGGGACCTTTTACATTGATTTTCACCCAACCGGCAAAATTGACTCCCATATCGGCGACAAAAAGTCCCGGTTTTGGTTCTGTAATACTCTTTGCTGAAAATGTCTCCGTAATCTTTACCGGCGGTAAAGTATGACAACAGATCTTCCCTTTTGGAGAAATCGCGCTAACAGCCTGATGCCACTCGCTATCATTATATTCCGTAGTCGACCAATCTTTTTTCTCAAGCCGCGCGTCATAAACTTCGCCCATATACATTCCGTTAAAAACAATTGGTCCTGTAGAAACTTTCCACGAAGTATCCGTAGTAATAATTTCTCTCGTTCCATCAGTGTAATTTACAAGAATTTTCATCAGTACTGATGGACAATTTCTCCATGGAGCTTTGCCCGCGTCCCAAACATTAGAACAAAATTGATTATAGAATCCATTGCCAAGAATTACACCTACAGCGTTTTCGCCTTCGTTAAGATATTTTGTAATATCATGAACGACATAAAGAACTCGTTTGTCATAGCGGGTAACTCCCGGATCAAGCAATCTATCACCAACTCTTTTACCGTTAAAATAAAGTTCATAAAATCCGAGACCTGAAATATAAGCGCGAGCGGAAGCAACTTCTTTTTTAACGGAAAATTCTTTACGCAACATTGGAGCTTTTTCATTTTCTTTGTCATTGATATCGGTAAGTCTGCCTATCCATTCAGCATCATCCCAATCTTTTTCATTAAGAATCCCCATTTCGAAAAAAGCGGGTTCACTGAAATTTGTTGTTTCACCGGAATTATCCCATATTTTTACCGCCCAGTAAATTCGCTGCCCTGATTTGAGTTCCGGACACGAATAATTTACAAGGTGAGATTGATCGGAATCGACTTTCCCACTGTCCCATAAAACCGCATTTCCGTTAATAATATCTTCTTCTTTTTCAGAAGCTATAATTTGATATGCGGATTGTTGTATATCCGAAACATCACCGGTAATTTGCCAGGAAAGGCGCGGTGATAAGGAATCAATTCCAAGCGGATTCCCCATATACTCACAGGTAAGATTGGTTAGTTTAATTATGTCAGTCATTTTTGTTAGTTGTTGTGTTAGTTGTTGTGTTTATTATATAGTAAGTTGTTTATTTTACCAATTCCACAGACACGCTTTTTTCATATCTTAATGGAATTTCTTTTTCAGCCGTTTTCGTTTTTATAATTTCCCCTTCCTCATTTTTATAACTTGCTTTCCATTTCCCGCTTGGTAAAAAAACTAATGTATCTGTTTCAGGACCTTTTGCTTTTATCGTAATACTTTGGGAGTTGGCAGTTATGGCAAGCACTTGATCGTGAAATCTGATGTTGGAAATTCTTAGAACCGGCCAGTCTTTCGGAAGCAGAGGAGATAATTTGAAACCGTCTGCCAGGGGTTCGAATCCTAAAAATCCGTAAATCATAACCTGAGGCACAAGCACACTCTCAAAAAATTCATGGTCAAGCCCGAGCCCTCCGGCTGTTCCTCCTCCCTGCAAAGTTCCGCGTTCAGGATGACCTTCATAATATTTACGATACCCGCCTTCCGCCTGGACTTCATCGAACCATTTGATAATTTCTTTTAGTCGTTTCCAGGCATTATCCGGACCATAAACTTTTATGCGCGCCATAAGGTCGTGAAAAGAAAATCCTAATACTGCACCGCCATCCTGAACTTGTCCGCCAAATGTTATGCTTTCAGGCCCTGACCATGCGTATGAATAGTAATCAATATTTCTTTTTGTTGTTGCGCGAGGAGCACATCTCCAACTATAAATATCTTCGCCTTTTGATGTGTCTGTTCCAACAATTCTTTTTCCGCTAATCCAATCCATAACTTCTTTCGCCTGCTCATTTTTTGCCAAACCATAATAAATTGCTTCACAGTTAACAAAAGTGTAACCGTAATCGTGTGCTTTACCTTCAACATCTACCGCAGCGACAAATCGACCGGTTTTTTCATTCCAAAATCTTTTGTTTGAGGAAGTTTTTACCATAGCAGCCAGACGAGAAAGATTTTTGTAAGACATTTTATCCGGACTGTCCGGAATTTTCCATTCCGGATGATTCACAATTTCAAGCTCCAATTTTGCCATGTTTAGCGCGGCATCATAAAAATAAATTGTTGCAAGCGTATCATAGCCGCCAAAAGGCATTAAATCCCAATAATTATTCCCAATACCGATTCCGTGTCTGATTGTTTTTTTACCATTTTTATAAATAAGACCACTTCTCCCGTCATGTCCAATCCAAGGTGTAAAAACACATTTGTTCGATACAATTTGAAACTCCGTAACAGCGTAACGCAATGCCTTCCGCATTCTTTCTATGTTCTTTTTCAAAAAATCCAAGTCATCCGTCCACCAAAAATAATCACACGCCGCACTTGTATAAACTGAATTGTTAATGTTATGCCTTGTGTCAACTGCGGCACTTACAGCAACAATAATAATTTCGTCTCCTTGATTATTATCAAAAGAAATCTTGTATTGCGTGATTGTATCTTTTACATCATACGCTTTGCATTTTGAGAGATCGGCCACTGAACATATTACTTCTCCACGCTTGATAGCATTTTTTATGTCATCAAAATATACCTTGCGTTCATCATTGAATTTAATGTTCTTAGCAGTTTTCCATTGTATATATGGTTTCGAACTCTCGTTAAACTTTTCGTTAATCCATTCCAATCGGACAAGTGGTGATACTAACGCGCTGATTTTAATTTTTGGTGTTTCAAGCGCGGCATTGCTTTTTGTCAGTTTAACCGACCAGCCGCGTTTCTCGTCGAGGCTTACAGTTTTAATGCCATAAAGAGTAAATTGGTCAATGTTTTTTTCAAGCGGAATTCCCCAACTCTTCGCCGGAGATTTTGCAAGCGAAAAATGCCAGCCTATTCCTCCATTTTGTGCCCAGTGGGGAAACGGCCAGCCTGCCGGATGGCCCAGACCGCGATGTTGCTCGGTATCAACATATCCATCGGGCAGAATATTTTTTTTCAAAAAATCCCGTTTGAAATTATTTCTGATATTTCTCGACTGATCGTCTGACATAGCAGGCCACAACATTGATTGCGTCAGCCACTTATCCCAAATATTTGCAAGTAAGCCTTTTATGCGATAATGAAGCTTGAACATTTTTTTAAGTGAAGTCATTTCTTTAGTATAGCCCGGCACCGAAAAGGTTGGAAAACTGTTATCGCTGTCCGGTAAGAAAATAATTCCCCATGGTTTGCAGCCGTAAGTTCCAAGAACTGCCGCGTTTTTCCAACGGGAATCATTGAATTTAATATTTTTCCAACCGATCACATCATTTTTTGACACCTTCCATTTTTCATCAATGGGAATTATTACATTTTCCCCATTTTCAAATTTTATTACTATTTTGCCAATAAGACCTGCATAACGTTTCACGTTCTCAACTTCAAACGCGGCAACGTTTTTACCTTGACGGAGTTTTGATGTCAAATGGTTAACGGCAATTTCTTTCTTATTCTCACTTGCTCTGCATAGCTTTCTGTTAAGATAAAATTTACCTTTATCGTCACACACAAAAATAACAAAAGCATCTTTTACTTTTTTATTTGGCGGAAGTGAAAATTCTTTGCGAAAATAACGCTTGCCGGCCACTTTGTCTTTTGCGCGGTAAACGTCAGACCAGACCCACGGCAAATTGTCGAAATCTTTTTCAGCATCAATTGATGAATAGCAGATATTTGTCATAACTAAAGCAAATGAAAGGGTGATAAATTTTTTCATATAAAAATTATAAGGTAGGTTTTGTTAGTTTTCGGTCATACACTAATTAGGGGTTGTTCAAAAAACTATTTGTAATTTAAGTACGTTATTTCGAACCGAAATAACTACTTCATAAAAATATTATACTTAATAATATTCGTTATAGCAACGGTGTACTAAAAATTTCGTTGACAATATAAATTGACTTTGTTATTATATTAACACAAATAATAAATTATATAATTTAATATTAATCTGTAAAAAAGGAATCACACAAGCGGTTTCAAACAAAAAAGACACCTAATTTTATCGGCGGTTTACGAAAAGGGGTTGTTGAAGTAAGACGCGCTTCCCAGCGCGTCACATTTAGCAAAAAAATATAATCCTGAATTTAATTATAACTATTTTGCTTGAAATAGTATGCAAAATTAATATTTGCATATTTGCGTTTGTTTGGAATGACGCGCTGGGAAGCGCGTCTTACCTTTTCGACCTTTTAACACGGCGTATGCCTGAGCGAAATGACAGCTAAGTAAAAATAATATTTCAAAAATTTTGCATAAATAATCTTGCTAAATAAGTGCTTTGGGGTCCAAAGCACGTACTTTTTCGGCAAAATCCAGACTTAACTCCATCAATCTAATCCCTATGAAAATCCCAAGAATATTCATCGCCGCAACCAAACAGGATGAAGGTAAAACTACTGCCGCGCTAGGCCTTTTAATACATCTTCGCAAACATTTCTCAAATGTCGGATATATGAAACCGGTAGGTCAAAAATTCGTTGAATTAAAAGACGGAATAAAAGTCGATAAAGATGTCTGGCTTGTGCGTGAATCATTCGATTTTAATGACGCTGCTCAATTAATGAGCCCGGTGACCATCCCGCTTGGATTTACGAAAAACTATATTGACAACAGAAATCCTGAAGAATTATCACAAAAAGTTGTCAATGCTTTCTCAAAACAATCCATAAATAAAGACTTTATGCTGCTCGAAGGTACAGGGCATGCAGGCGTTGGATCGGTTGTTGACCTTTCCAATGCTCGTGTAGCGGAATTGCTTGACAGTCCGGTGATTATTGTTTCTTCAGGCGGGATAGGTAAACCAATAGATGAAATAATGCTGAATGCTTCTCTTTTTAAAGAAAAAGGAGTAGAAATAGCCGGGGTGATATTAAATAAAGTTCTTCCAAATAAAATTGAACAAATAAAAAATTATGCCGGAAAAGCACTCGCATGGCACGGACTTGAACTTCTCGGGGTTGTGCCTTATGAACCACTTTTAAGTGAACCGACATTAACAGAAGTCTGTCGGAAAATAAAAGGAAGAATTCTTTCAGGAGAGGATAAATTATCAACATTATATTCTAATGCAGTTCTTACTGCCGATTTTACGCCGCTGCTATTGGAAAAAATCAAACCTAAATCTCTAATTGTTACTACCGGTTCTCAAACGGAATTACTTATCGCATGCGCCAGCGAAGGAACAAGTGTGGAAAGTTTGCGCGAAAAAGTTTCGGGAATTTTACTAGTTGACGGTATTGAACCAAAAAGTCATATAATTAAAATGCTCAAATTAGCCGGATTACCTGTCATCATAACAGAAATAAGCGCGTTTGACGCAACAGCAAAAGTATCATCAATGGTTGCAAAAACACAACCTGATAATCCTGAAAAAGTTGAAAAAATCGAAAAATTGGTTGGTGAACATGTGAATATGGATAGAATTATCGAGAAAGCATGTTCGTAGGTGTCTGGTAATCCGTAATCCGTAATCCGTATTCAATGTTCGCGAAGCGCCCGGAGATTTTCGGGCGATGTTTGGTGTTCGGTATTCACGGGTCACGGACCACGGACCACGGGCCACGGATTATAGACTCCCATATCTCCCATAAAAAAACGTTTGACATCGGACATATTATTAATGTCCAACGCCAAACGTTTAATTTTAAACATTCTGATTTTAGAATGTTTTCTTATTTCCACTCAACTTTCGGAGCTGTAGGAGCTGCAGGAGCTGCTGCTTTCTCAGCTTTCTTAATTTCTTTTAATTCAACATCAAAAACGAGCACTGCATCAGGTCCGATTTCATTACCTGCTCCGCGTTCTCCGTAAGCAAGATCTGAAGGAATAAAAAGTTTAAGCTTGCTGCCCGGTTTCATTAATTTTAAAGCTTCTGTCCAGCCTTTAATCACGCCTTTAACAGGGAAAGTTGCCGGTTGGCCGCGTTTGTAAGAACTGTCAAATTCAGTTCCATCAATAAGTGTTCCGGCATAATCAACAGTAACGGTGTCATCATCAGTAGGTGAATCGCCTTTACCTTCTGTAATAACGATATACTGAAGACCGCTATCAGTAGTTTTAACGCCTTCTTTTTTCTTATTTTCGGCGAGGAATTTTTCACCTTCTACTTTATTTATTTTACCTTGTTCAGCCATTTTCTCTTTCTGTTTTTCCGCCAATACTTTTTGTTTTTCCATCATTTCTTTCTGGAATTGCATCATAACTTCCTGGATTTCGTCTTTGGTGAACATAGGTTCCGAATCTGTGAAACCGGCCTTTATACCTTTCGTGAGAAGATCAGTGTCAACGTCAAGTTCCATCTGCTTAAAATTACCGCCCATATCAAGGCCGATACAATAACTTACTTTCTGCATTTGTGTTAATCCTTTTGTTTTTGTGTCTGCTTTAGCTTCATCATCAGCCGCGAGAGCTGTTCCTGCGATTACTGCGATTGCCATTGCTAATGTTACTACATTTCTCATCTTTTGTCTCCTTGCGTTTGTTATTTACATAGTACCTGACCGAAAACCTCATAATTTGCATTTACAACCGGAATACCGGCGACACCTCTTTTGTCGTTATAATAGTTTAAATCCTTTATCCATGCCTCAAGGCATGAACGCAGGATTAAAACAATTTTGCCATCAAAATAGGCGCCGTCCAAAAAAACGAGGTTTTCGGTCAGGCACTATATAGATTTATTAATTTTTCTCGTCCGTTAAAATTTCTTTTCAAAAAAATAAATTTGATTTCGCGTAAGCGCCCTGCGCATGCAGGGGTAAATCAAATTTCCTCAGCTTTGCCTAAAACTTATCTCACATCGGCAAAGCACTATTATACACTTTTTTTAATTCTTTTCCAATAGCCTTAATTCCTTCTTCAACTATTTTATCATCCTGAGAATAACTTATTCTAATGCATTCCTGCTTATGCTGCCAGTCTTCATCGAGTCCGGGATAAAAATAATGACCGGGAACAACAAGAACACCGTCACGTTTCAGCCGTTCATAAAGTTCAGAACATTTTATCGGCAT